>JACDZH010000172.1 GCA_013426815.1 Paludibacter sp. | reverse complement strand
CAAATTCATAAAATATTCTGTATCATCAACTTAGGGGTGCTGAGTAGTTACTAAAAAACATTTTTCCAAGTATTTAAGTTTTTTTTGATCAATTAAAATTGAAAACGACACAAAATAAGTTCTATTTATATCCAACTTTCAAAAAAAAACTTATCTTTGCAACATACAGAAAATAACCAACTACATTATGTCTAGATTTATTAAACGAAACAAAGAACATATTGGTTTGTCACCTTATGCATTGGTATTTAGGGGTCAAAAGAAAGCCGAAAAAATAGTATTACGTGCCATGAATTTCGATTTTGATGAAGTTGTGGAAATGGTAGTGAAATCGAATGAAGAATTGCTTGCTTTGAAAAAATCGTCCAAATTGACCTGGTTGAATATTGATGGACTGGACAATGTTGAATTGATGAAGAATATTGCGACAGTATTTAATGTTGATATTAATATATTGTCAGATGTAATGAATCCGCTGACTCGCCCCAAAGTACAGGAGTTCGAAAATGGTATTTTTGCAAGCATCAAAATGCTGCAATACTATGAAAAAGATAAAAATTTATCCGTTGAAAATTTGAGTATAATAATCACAGATAATACATTAATATCATTTCAGGAACAACCCGGATTAGTTTTTGAACCCATCCGCGAACGAATACGAAAACATAAAAACAAAATTCGCAAATCGGGTCCCGATTATTTGGCATTTGCTTTACTGGATGTAGTGGTGGATAATTACATTTATTTGATTGGTTTGTTGGGCGAAAAAATCGAAAATATGGAAGAAAACATGTCTAATGATCCCAATAAAGAATTGCTGGAAGACATAAATATATATAAACGAGAGCTTAATTTCTTGCGAAAAAGCATTAAACCGGCAAAGGAAATGATTCTCAATCTTTCCAAAATGGAATCAGAATTTATTCACGAAGAAAACCATGTTCACTTTAAAGAATTACAAGATAACATTAATGAAGCGTCTGAAATTTCAGATAGTTACCGCGAAATTTTGTACGACCAGTTGAACATTTATCATTCGTCAATGAGTACCAAACTGAACGACATCATGCGAATTTTGACTGTATTTTCGGTGATTTTTATTCCACTTACTTTTCTGGTAGGTGTTTATGGAACAAATTTTGTTTATTTACCCGAAAAAGATTGGCATTATGGTTATTTTGCAATGTGGGGTGTTATGATTTTTACAACTTTAATTATGCTTTGGTATTTTAAACGAAAAAAATGGTTTTGAAAGTTTGGGCAATATAAAAGGCTACTCAATTTGCAGTTTTCTTAAAATTGATAATCAGTTTTATAAAATATTTACTGTAAAAAACAGTTTATAATGGAAGAAATTATAAAAAAAAACACACGAAAAATCTCAATTGAAAATCAAATTTTAGTGATTTTTGGATCGAATGGTGATTTGGCAAAACGTAAATTGTTACCTGCAATTTTTCAATTATTCCTTGACGATTTGTTACCCGAAAACTTTATACTAATAGGAGCTGGTAGTCAGGAAAAAGATGAGAAATCCAATCGAATTGATGTACAAAAATCGCTGCTGGAATTTTCAAAGATAAGTTCAACATCATTTCCTGAAAGATTACAGGATTTTCTGAACCATTTATATTACAAACAAGTAAATAATAAAACCGAAGAAGATTTTGCAGATTTAAGAATCTATATCGAGGATCTTTCCTCGAAACTAAATGTACCGAAGAATATTATTTACTATTTCTCAATTCCGCCTTTTTTGTACGAAGTGGTGGCATCTCACTTGGTTAAATTTGGTCTAAATACTGAAGAGGATGGTTGGAAACGCATTATTGTAGAAAAACCCTTTGGGTATAGTTACGGTTCTGCCACAGAATTGGACAAAAAACTCCGCAGCGGCTTTAACGAAGACCAAATTTACCGTATCGACCATTATTTAGGCAAGGAAACAGTTCAAAATATAATTGTAACACGATTTTCTAATGGTTTTTTTGAGCCAATTTGGAATAGAAAATATGTAGATAGAATAGAAATTACTGCAGCCGAAAAAATTGGGGTAGGTAATCGTGGAGGTTATTACGACACATCGGGAGCAATGCGCGACATGATACAGAATCATTTGATGCAGGTTGTCGCAGTAATAGCAATGGAACCACCTTCTATTTTCGACTCTGAATCCATCAGAAACGAAACTGTGAAAGTATTGCAAGCTTTGCGACCCATACAACCAAATGAAATATCTGACTATGTTGTTCGTGGTCAATATATTGCTACAGAAGTGGATGGTAAACTTCAGGATGGATACAGGCAAGAAAAAAATGTTTCAGCAAACTCGAAAACAGAAACTTTTGTAGCCATGAAATTATTTATTGACAACTGGCGCTGGGGCGATGTTCCTTTTTACATTCGTACTGGAAAGCAATTGCCCGAACGTGTTACTGAAGTAATTGTTCATCTTAAACCAGCTCCACATCAGCTTTTTAAACAACGATGCGTGGCACAATCCACTAATATGATTATTTTGCGCATTCATCCCGATGCCGGTGTAGCTGTTGATTTTGGTATGAAAATTCCTGGTGCCGGCTACAAAGTTCAAAATGTGAACATGGCTTTTCATTATTCCGATTTGGCCGAAAATAAAATTTCGGAGGCATACGAAAGATTGCTAGTAGATTGTATGATAGGTGATTCTACTCTTTATGCTCGTGCCGATGCTGTGAAAGCCAGTTGGAAATTTGTAGATCCAATACTTCAGGCTTGGAAAACAAATCCAAATATTCCTTTGTATTTCTACGAATGCAATACCTGGGGTCCAAACGAGTCGAATGCTTTGTTTGGGGACAAACAATTGAAGTGGCGCAACCCATTTAAAAAGTTTAAAACAGACTAAATAATTACCTTATAACAACAAAACCAGACTACTAACAAAATACCAGAACATGACAAACATTTATGAAACCGCAGAACAGACTGCTCAAGCTATGGCAGAACTGATTTTGCAAAGCGTAAAGAAAAAAGTAAAAAAATCACTTCCATTTAATATCGCTATATCGGGCGGAAGTACACCAAAATTGCTTTTTAACATATTAGTCAAAGAATATTTAGATACCATACCCTGGCATTTTGTTCGTGTTTTTTGGGTGGATGAACGCTGTGTAGCACCAACACATCCCGATAGTAATTTTGGAATGACTTATGCCAATTTATTGAAACATGTCCCCATTCTCGAAACAAATATTTTCAGGATACAAGGCGAAGCAAATCCAAAAAATGAAGCAATCCGCTACCAAAAACTACTTGAAACAGAGTTACCAATGCTAAATGGTTTTCCACAATTTGACCTTGTGCTGTTGGGAATTGGCGAAGATGGACACACAGCATCTTTTTTCCCGAATAATATGAGTTTACTTCACTCCGAATCAGCTGTTACAATTGGGATTCAACCTGTAAGTGGTCAGAAACGCATCACACTTACTTCAAAAACCATTCAACAAGCAATTCAGGTTGTTTTTTTGGTTACAGGCGAGTCAAAAGCAGACATTTTAAGGCAAATTATAAAACAAGAATCAACTTACAAACTGTATCCGGCCTCATATATGTTTTCTACTTCGGGTGTTGCCGATTTTTATCTTGATCAAGCTGCTGCTTTGAAACTTTAATTAATTGATTAAAATAACTTTATGTGAACAATTAGACCAATTCTACAAAAAATACAATATTCCTGCCAACGGTGGTGAAAAGGATAAAACATTTGACAAACCTTTTCCGTTTTTTACATTAGTTTAGTATAATCCTTGGTGGCGAAACAAAAACAAGATTTGTTGTCAATGGACTTAATACAGTTGCAATCTTTGACACAAAATCAAAATTTCAATCTGTAACCCTTTTCATTCTATTCAAATCTAATTTGTTGGCTATTAATAAGCCAACTTGTGTTTCTATTCCCAATCATTTTAGTTTTTATTACTATTTAATGCATCATATTTTTGAATCAAAATTAAATTCTACAATTTTAAAACCAATTGAATTCCCCTTATTTTCTGTCAATTACTAATTATCTCTTTTACAAGTATAGCCAAAAAATCTTTGAAATCGGTAGAAAATAGACATCATTCCGTTTTTACAACAACCTTTGACTCCAATTGGGTACATGTTTTAAAGAACAAAACCCTTTCTTCTAGCCAAATATTTGTTATAGAAGACCTGATTTCGAATATTTTGGGGTTTCGAATGAATATATGCTTACAAATAAAGGCTTTCAATTTTCAAAACCCTTCAAAAAATTAAAAAAATGACTTTTAAAGCAGCAATTTTCGATTTTAATGGTACTCTTTTCTGGGATACCAAATTTCACGACAGCGCATTTGATATTATGCTACTACAACATGGTGTAAAACTCAGTGATGTAGAGAAACGGACAAAAATTCATGGAAAAACAAACCCAATTATTATGCGTGGAATTTTTGGGGAAGCAATAACCGATACAGAGGTTGAAAAAATGAGTAATGAAAAAGAACTTATTTACAGACAACTTTGTGTCAACGACTTGCAGCTTGCTCCTGGAGCTGAGGATTTATTCAATTATCTAGTCAAAAAAGAGATTCCAATAAATATTGCAACCTCAGCTGATATCGAAAATTTAAATTTCTACTTTCAAAACATGCATTTAAAAAAATGGTTTAGTATTGAAAATGTGGCGTATGATAACGGTAGTTTTAGAGGCAAACCTTTTCCGGATGTATTTATTACTGCAGCGGCAAAAATGGGATTAACACCACACGAAACAGTAATTTTTGAAGATTCGTTTGCCGGAATTCAAGCTGCCGAACAAGCAGGTGCCGGAAAAATCTATATCGTAAATTCCAACAACAATTGTTTCAACCAATTTTCACACCAGATAATTTCTCATTTTGACGAAGTGGATAGAGGGGTGTTTACCATTTGATGCATCCTAAATTATCCATTAGAACGGCTTGATTTTCAAGTTTTTTTTTGTCAATATTTTCTAACGGACCCCATAGAGAATATCGATTTTAAACTATTTTCTATCAACTCTTTATATCACATTAATTAATTAAATTTCCACTATAAATCTTTCAGAACTATAACACAAGTAATATGTAATAATTATTGATATGTTTTATATAATTAATGTCCAGCTAAACAGTCTTGTAACACGTAACTAAATACTTGTAACTTATTATATTATTGAATTGAAAGCGAAACAGCTACTTTTTCAGCTCTTAAGAATGATAAATGGCAAAATTATGCCTGAAATATTAATGATATACTTAAATCAAGTCAAAATTAGGATGAAATAAAGAGACACTATAACTTCAATCTGCAAATTTCATTTTTGAAATTTTTTAATCCTTGTTTAAATCAGTTATCATTTTAAAAAATAATCCGCAAAAACCGCGTTACTATTTCTTTAAAGATAAATCTGTCAAAGTTGAATTAAGTTGTTTATAATTTTTTTTCATTCAGTCATAAGTGTGCAAACATATCTACCATAACTCCAACAAAGGAAATGCCTACCCCAAACAAAAAATAGTTAAGAGTTTTTTGATAATAATCTTCGGATTTATCTTTTGAGTTTTCCATTTTCAACACTTTAACCAATAAAATTATTAAACAAATAATATCTGACAAAATGTATTTTTGAGCACGATCTGTTATTACCTTTGTAATGGTAATGCGCCTTTGTACGGGGAAGCGCATTCGCTTCGTGAGGTGGAAAGCAAGGTTATTGCCTTGCATTTTCAATTATATATGTAGTAAGCGAAGATTTCTGTCTAGCTGAGACATAGGCAAGGAGCCCATACACCTAACGATAAAGAGCCCTAGTCGGACAGGTTAAATCCGTCAAATGTTATTCTAAAGTTGGGTGCTACGTTGTTAATAATTATTTCAAGTCTGGCGTTCGATATAGCTTTCAGTCATACCGAACGCTAAAAACAAGGCAAAGTCTTGCATACTCAAATTGAATATGAAATGCAAGAGCTCATTTCCAATTATTGCTTTATATGAAAAAAATTTCATACGCAAAAGTTGACGAATTTTTACAGACAACTATTTACTCAACTTTCGCAGTTATAACTAATAGAATATCTAATATATACAAGAATTATGTGATTTTTATACTTGCATTATTCTGCTCCCCTCACCTCAAGGAGAGGGGGGGTAGAACTAAAGTAAATAACAAATGCAATATTTATATAATCAGTTGATATTCAATTAGCATACTTTTATATTAATGATTTAATCAATAAATTTGAAACAGGTAAAAAGTTGAACTTTTTATTAAACAAAAGGGCTAGATTCTGATTTTTAAATTTATATAAAAATAATTGTTCATTTCTTTGGTTACGTTAATTTTATTTTCTATTTTTGGAGGCAGAATGATAACGGCATCAAAAATAACCCATAGGAATGATACTCGTATTCGTGTTGATTTTCCGTACAATCAGGTTTTAGTTTCAAAAATGAAACAAATCCCAGATGCCCGATGGAGTAAAACCCTGAGAGCATGGCATGTGCCTTTTACCAAAGAGGCTTATGATAAATTTATTGAGCTTTTCCCTGCTACCTCGCATAATCTTTTTCTGGATGAGTTTGTAGAAAGACCCATATTGGTCAGAAAGCCGAAACCTACAGACTCAAATGAAAATGAGCTTGTTGATGAGATTCACGTTGATGTGGAAGAAACGAACAAGGAGCAAGAAAAATTACCCGCCGATAAAGGAAAAATTGTTTTTCCAATCATTACGGAAAATGAATTGAATACAGAAGCAGCAATTACTTCTCCCGATGAATCTGTTAAAGGAAAAAGGAACGGAATAAGCATTGAAATTACTGATAGAAATATTTTTATAAAAGTACCTAAGAATGAGGATGATATTCAGTATATACGATCGTTTAAGTATGCAAACTGGGATTCGCAACATTTTTGTTGGACGATTCCCAATTAT
>JACDZH010000171.1 GCA_013426815.1 Paludibacter sp. | reverse complement strand
TGCATTTAGTTGCACAAAAATAATGATATAATATTGATTAACAATAGGTTTGATGCTTTTAAGCAGACACTAGTTATATGTTTTTTAAAAATTAGTGTTAAATTTTATAGCATCGCTGGGCATCCGCCAATCGCCTCTGGGAGATAAATTGATAGAACCAACTTTAGGACCATCGGGCATACACGAACGTTTAAATTGTTGTGCAAAGAAACGTTGTATGAAAATTTTCAACCATTTTTCTATCACTTTATCAGTATATGCAACGGCAAAGGCATTTTTGGCTAAAAAAAGAATTTTAGACGGAGAAAAACCATAACGTACAAAATAATACAAGAAAAAATCGTGTAATTCATATGGACCTACAATATCTTCGGTTTTTTGAGCATTATTTCCTTCTGCGTCAGCCGGAAGTAATTCGGGACTGACGGGTGTATTGAGCACATCTTGTAAAATTTCTTTTGATAAAGGGTCTAAGTCTTGTGCCGCCCAATCGACTAAATAGCGCACCAATGTTTTTGGAACTCCACTGTTTACGCCATACATCGAAATGTGGTCACCATTATAAGTTGCCCAACCAAGAGCCATTTCAGATAAATCACCAGTTCCGATTACTAATCCATTGTGTTTGTTGGCAATGTCCATAAGTATTTGTGTCCGTTCACGGGCTTGTGTATTTTCGTAGGTCACATTCTGCTGATCCGGATCGTGATTAATATCCTTAAAATGCTGAACACATGCATCCTTTATTGAAATTTCCATCATTGTAATTCCCAATGATTTCATTAGACTAATCGCATTGTTATATGTACGGTTAGTTGTTCCGAATCCAGGCATGGTGATACCGATAATACGTTTTCGGTCGTAACCTAATTTGTCGGCAGTTTTAACACAAACCAATAAAGCTAAAGTAGAATCAAGTCCGCCTGAAATGCCAATAACAACATTTTCTACTTGTGTGTGTTTCCAGCGTTTGGCTAATCCTCCAACCTGAATGGAGAAAATCTCGTGACAACTGTCGTCACGGTTTGAAATTGGAGGTACAAAAGGATGTTTATCAAAGGTTCGTTTTAGATCGAAAGAAGTAAAATTTACCTCTTCCAGTTTAATGATTCGATATACTTGGGGAGATTTGTCATTGCAGAAGTTAGTATTTCGGATACGGTCAGCCTGCAGACGGTCAATATCTATATCATTTACTATTAGTTGTGGTTCAAATGAAAATCTTTCAGCATTACTCAGCATTTTTCCGTTTTCGGCAATCAATCCGTTTCCAGCAAAAACCAAATCGGTAGTCGATTCGCCAGCACCTGCTGAAGCGTAAACATAACCAGCTAAACAGCGAGCTGATTGTTGCTCAATAAGTTGACGAAGATAAATATGTTTACCGATTAATTCGTTACTAGCCGAAAGGTTAAAAATAATATCGGCTCCATGAAGCGTCAACTGTGTACTTGGTGGAATTGGAACCCAAAGGTCTTCGCATAATTCTATTCCGAATGAAAAATTACAATCGGTGAAAATCAAATCGGCACCGAACGGCACTTGTTCTCCTGATAATAAAATACTTTTTGTATCTACATTTGCTCCAGATGTAAACCAACGTTTTTCGTAAAATTCATTGTGGTTCGGTAAATTTATTTTTGGAACAACACCCAAAATATGTCCACTTTGAATTACTACTGCGGTATTAAAGATTTGATTTTGAACATACAATGGTATACCAACAATGATAACAGCGGTGGTTGAAAATGTGAGCATTTGCAAGTCGTAGAGTGCTTTTTCGGCATCAATAAGCAATTTTTGTTGCAGAAACAGGTCGGCACAAGTATAAGCTGTAATCGACAATTCGGGAAAACAAATAACCTGAACTTTTTCTTTTTCACCCTTATAAACCAATTCGG
Source organism: Paludibacter sp. (assembly GCA_013426815.1). Classification (GTDB taxonomy): domain Bacteria; phylum Bacteroidota; class Bacteroidia; order Bacteroidales; family Paludibacteraceae; genus Paludibacter. The sequence goes on along the minus strand of JACDZH010000171.1, from coordinate 5,104 downwards.
AAATTTGGGCGATATTGAAGGCACAATCAGCTACCCTAAGATTAGGAATCGCTGCCGCAACCCGTACAAAACCGTTATTCATTTTTCTTTGTGTTAAAAAATAAATTTCAAATCAGAACTTAGGATATTTCAACCCCTTTCTTGTTTTCCATATCTCCCAGATATATTTCGAGTGATTTTGCTGAAATATGGATTTCCCAAACCGAAAGTGATAATGAAATAATTAGTAAAATAATTGCAATTCCAAAAACATAAGCAGAAATTAAATGTAGCCCCACATAAATGAGAAACATGGTTACTACGCACATTAAAAGACTTGCTACACCAAACATCTGCATGTTTTTAGTCAGATATAATCGTTTTCGGAGGTTCATTATTTGTGCATGTGTTATTGCCGAATGATCTTCCAAGTATCGATCTTTCAACGTGCGAACCAATTGTGCATAAGATAGAAACCTATTTGTAAATGCCAATAATATTAACGAAATTGCAGAAAATAAAAATGTTGGAGTAATTAGTGTAAGTTCTACCATTTGATTGTCTACAATATTACAATTTTCAACTAAAAAAGTAAATTTATTAATAATCTGAAATCTAAATATATATTTTTTAAATTATCCACAATGCTTTTCATCAATGATTGGAATTTTAACCAGTATTGCTACTTGACGACCCAACTCTAAGCAGGCTTGATAATTGTCAATTTTTAAACCCTGTTTTTCTTCCACCGAAATTTCTGCAGTTTTCCACTTCATAGTATCCATAAATGTTTCGAGTCTTTTTACTGATGCACCTGCCCATGTGAAAGATCCGAAATACCCAAAAATGCGGTTTTTAACACCACGAATTTCAATTTTTCTCAGTAGTGATTCCACCTCGGGATACAATTCGTTGCTGTAAGTTGGACTTCCAACAATTAATCCTCTATATTTGAAAATGTCACGAATAATATATGAGGAGTCAGTTTTAGAAACATTGTGAATTATAATCTCTTTTATACCAACCTCAGCAATACCTTGTGCTACTGTTTCAGCCATTAATTCAGTAATTCCATACATTGAACCATAAACAATAACTACACCTTCATTGCCTTGATAGCGACTCATTTGGTCGTAAATATCAATCACTTGTGTTATGTTTTCTTTCCAAACTGGTCCATGGGTACTACAAATGATTTCGAATGGGAGAGGTGTTAGTTTTTTTAAAGCTTTTTGCACAGCTGCACCATATTTCCCAACTATATTGGCATAATAGCGAGCCATTTCGTCCCAATATTTATCTACATTCATTTCTGTATCAACAATGGCGCCATCCAAGTTCCCAAAAGCACCAAAAGAATCGCCCGAAAAAAGGACTTTTACAGTTTGGTCATAAGTCATCATTGTTTCAGGCCAATGAACCATTGGAGTAAAGTGAAATTGTAATTTGTGTACACCCAACGAAAGTATCTGTTCATCTTTTATTTCTAGAATTTTGTCATCTAAACCATAAAATCCTTCAACCATTCCCAAAGTTTTGTTGTTACCAACAATAATCATATCGGGAAAATACTTACGCATAAGGCGAATAGAACCCGAATGATCCGGTTCCATGTGATTTATTATTAAATAATCAATTTTTCGATCTTTCAGTTGCGATTGAATTTTATCGATAAATATATTGCCAAAACTTATATCAACTGTATCAATCAGTGCAATTTTTTCGTCAATTATCAGGTATGAATTATACGAAACTCCGTTTGGTAACGGAATCATGTTTTCGAATTTTGATTTTTGTCGGTCGTTAACACCAACATAATAAATATCTTTTGCTATAGTTATATTTTGAAACATGTAATTTATTTCTTTATTTATCTAATATATTTTACCAACAAATCTATATGTTTGTTTTGAGTGCAAAGATAATCAATTTTCACCATCTATCATGTAAAAATGATTCTATACATGTTTTTGTTTCACTTATTTCTATGTAGAACTTCATAATTCAAATTAATGTTTGTTTAGTGAATGTTATTCTTTTTATTAGAAAAAAGTGATAAATATGTAATGCAATTCAATTTTATAAATAATACAAAATAAAAAAGAGACATTCTCAAATTTAGTTTGAGATTGTCTCTTTTAGATATTTATCAGAAATTTTTTCTAGAAAATTACAATTAATTGATCTTTAGAAGTTTTTTAAGTAAAATTGGTATTTCATTGGGCTCTTTTGCTACAGGAACACCCGCTTTGTTGAATGCAGCAATTTTTTCTGCGGCTGTTCCTGAACCACTCGAAATGATTGCTCCTGCGTGACCCATTCTTTTTCCTAGAGGTGCAGTTTGACCTGCAATAAAAGCAACTACAGGTTTAGTCATTTTTTCAGCTATAAATAGTGCAGCATGCTCTTCTGCATCACCACCAATTTCGCCAATAACCACAACTGCAATTGTTTCTGGATCGTTTTCAAAACGTTCTAATAAATCTACAAAATACAATCCAGCAATAGGGTCACCACCTATACCCACGCAAGTAGTTTGACCAAAATCGTTCAATGTCAGTAAGTTTACAACCTCGTATGTCAATGTTCCGCTACGAGAAATAAATCCAATATTCCCTTTTTTGAATATATTTCCAGGAAGAATTCCAACTAATGATTCGTCGGGGGTTATTATTCCTGGACAATTTGGTCCAATTAAAAATGTTCCATTAAGTTTCAGAAATGGAGTGATTCGAATCATATCCTGAATTGGTAATCCCTCACTTATGGCAATAACCAACTCAATGCCAGCATCGGATGCTTCTAATATTGCATCTGCAGCAAATGCTGCAGGTACAAAAATGATAGAAGTGTTTGCTCCTGTTGCTTGAACCGCTGCAGCCACTGAATTAAAAACAGGAACACCATCGACAATATGACCTTCTTTACCTGGTGATACACCAGCCACGACGTTAGTACCATAATCTTTCATCTTATTTGTATGAAATTTGCCATCACGTCCGGTTATTCCTTGCACTACTAATTTTGTATTTTTATTGACTAATATGCTCATAATAATGATTTTATTTTTGAAGTTATGTGTATCAATTTTTTGAAACTCCCAACTTCTTAATACCGACTAAGTTCTATTACTTTTTTCGCAGCTTCACTCATCGAATCTACCGTAGGAAGTTTAGTTTTCTTTAGTAACTCAAGACCCTCTATTGCATTAGTTCCCGAAAGTCGAACCACAATTGGTATGTTTGTAGAAATTACTTCCATTGCCTTTATTAATCCTTTTGCCACATCATCGCATCTTGTAATTCCACCAAAAATATTAATCATAACAGCTTTTACATTTTTGTCGTTCAACAAAATATTCATTGCATCGATCACTTTTTGAGGACTGGAACTCCCACCAATATCCAAAAAATTGGCAGGTTCACCACCATATAATTTTATCATATCCATAGTTGCCATTGCCAGTCCAGCACCATTCACCATACACCCTATGTTTCCTTCCAAACGAATGTAAGACAACCCTTTACTATTGGCATCGATTTCAACTAATTCGTCTTCGTCAGGTTCTCGCATACTCAAAATTTCGGGTTGACGAAAAAGTGCGTTATCATCAAAATTCATTTTTCCATCAATAGCAATTACATTGTTATCGGTTGTAAGTACCAATGGATTAATTTCTGCAATTGTTGAATCAGTTTCGATGTACAATCTATAAAGTTTAGTGAAAATTGATGCAGCTTTTTGAGCAATTTTTATGTCACTAAAAAGTTGTAATGCAATGTTTCGAGCCTGATAATCTAGTAATCCGGTAATGGAGTTTATGTGAAATTTAATGATTTTTTCAGGACTCACTTTTGCTACTTCTTCAATTTCGACACCACCTTCGGAGCTTGCCATTAAAGTAACAGTTTTGGTATTTCTGTCGTTTATTAATCCAATATAATATTCTTTAGTAATGTCAACTGCATCTGTCACAAGTACTTTTTCAACCTTACAACCTTTAATATCCATTCCTAAAATTTGTTTGGCTGCAGATACAGCATCTTCCACATTTCTCGCAAGTTTTACTCCTCCGGCTTTTCCTCGCCCACCTACTAAAACTTGTGCTTTTACTACCACCATACGATTTAAATCGCGGGCAGCCTTTTCTACTTCGCTAACAGTATAGCATAAAACATCTTCAGGAACGGGTATACCATATTTCCTAAACAATTGTCTGGCTTGATATTCGTGAATTTTCATGTAAAAATATTTTTTTTACAACTATTGTTATAAGTTTTCTTCTTCAATATTATTTTCTTTAGTCAATAATGAGGGTTCAAAGATACTATTTTAATTTTGTAATCAATTCAATTAACCTAAAATATTGTATATCTGATAATCCGAAATTATATTTTCTGAATTATTTAAGGTTGTTGTTGTTGTTGTTGTTATTATTACTTAATTTAACATATACATTATTTTTGGCAAATTATTTCATAAAAAATTATTTAAGAGCACTCTTTTGAGATTCGAATTTTAGAGTTGCACAATTTTGTTTTTATATGTTTTTGTTTATAAAAATCAACCTTTTATCCATTTTTTTAAAACGAAACTGTAGATATTTGTTTTTCAATTAATTAGAATTATATTGTTTTTTATAATAGATATACCATTCCCAATGTACTGTTTTATTTGACCTTAAAAGCCATTTTTTAAGTAAATTTTCGGTCATAGGGTCGATTTGTATTAACTTTTCACTCCCATTGTCTGCGGAATTTATTCACGTATTAAAAATTGTTATAGATCTAAATATGAATTGTTTAAGCCTTGTTTTTGGATGAATATCATCAAATACTCGTGTAACCTTTTTGCTAACAATTTATTATGGTTTTTGAGCAATGCTATTATGATTTAATGAAGAATTTTCGTCCAAAAATGAGCAAAGATTATGTAATCAAACAAAATCATTGTTTATTATAATATTTTTTATATCATGCTCCACGTTGATAATAAAAGTCGATTGAAATTCAAAAAAAAATAACTTTTTATATTCAATGGTTCGTAATAAAATAGTATAAATATCATATTATTATTAGAGATTATTTGAATTAATTTGTTATATGGTTGTTTATCAACAATATTC
>JACDZH010000170.1 GCA_013426815.1 Paludibacter sp. | reverse complement strand
AAAGCAGGGTTGTGGTTGCTCCTTCGGGCAGCCGGTTGAGCAGGTCGCAGTCGTGGCAGGCGACAACGGTGTGGGCGTCGATATGCAGAGCCACACCGGAGGCCAGGGGGCTTCCTTCCATGGGCACCGGTGAGGGTGCCGCCGGCAAGGGCTTGTGAAAGAGACGCTGGATGCGATGAAAAATCATGGGCGCGATGTTTAAAATTGCCTTTTCGTAATGTTAATGGGCTGAATCCGTCGGAGAAGCCGCCCGTCTATAAATTAAAGACCGCCGCCCATGGACTGATACAGCGCAGCGGTATCGGCAAGGCGCTGTGCCTGAGCGGCAATCAGATCGACCTTCGTCTGCTCCGCTTGTTGCTGCGCTACCAGTATATCAAGGGTACTAGCCGATCCCAAGATATGTTTTTTCTGCGTAGATTGTAACGAACCTTCGGCTGCAACATCGGCACTGGCCAGTGCCGCAAGGGCTTGCGCATCGTTTTCAACCGCATACAGGGTGTCTGAGACGTTGCGCAATGCATCCAGCACTACATTTTTATAGTTGGCTGTTGCTGCATCAAAGCCGGCCAATGCAGCACGTTTGGCTGCTGGCAAGCCAGGGTTGAACAAGGGTTGCGTCAACTGGCCTATCAGATTCCACACGCTGGAGTTACTGCCAAACAATGCGTCGGTACTCAGCGCCTGTGATCCCATACTGGCGCTGAGGTTGAGTTGAGGGTACATGTTGGCGACAGCCACGCCATAGTCGGCATTGGCCGCATGTACCAAGGCCTCTGACGCCCGGATATCCGGGCGGCGACGCACCAGCTCGGATGGCAGTGTCAGCGGTAGTTCAGCGGGCAGCCGAAATTGGGCGAGCGTAAAATCTGGCAGTATTGCGCTGCCCGGCGTTTGCCCACTCAGTACCGCCATAAGGTTCTTGTTCTGCTCCCGCTGTTTATGCAAAGGAGGTAGCAAGGCTCTGGTTTGTTCTACTTGGGTTTTTAGGGTCAGCACTTCATCAGCCGCAGCCTGACCCAGGCGAACACGGCCTTGTGTCAAAAGTAGCTGCTGTTCCATAGACTTTAACATGGCCTCGGTGGCTTGAATCTGTCCGGCAAGCCGAGCATCGGTAATCGCACTGGTGGCAATATTGCCGGCTAAAGTTAGCTGCGCACCTTCCAGTTGGTACTGTTGGTACTCGGCCTGAGCAGCAAGAGACTCTAGTGCCCGGCGGTTGCCGCCGACAAGATCCAGCTGGTAGCTCACATCAACGCTGGTGCTGTACAGGCTGAAGGTGGTAGGGGCGTCTGTCTGTCCTTGGGAGCTTGGATTAAAACGCTGACGTTCAGCACCAATGCCAAGGTTGGCTTGCGGATAGAGGGTGGAGCCAGCCTTTGATGCGTAGTTTTCTTGCGCCTGGCGCAACGTGGCTTGCGCGGAAGCCATTGTCGGGCTCGCCTTGAGTGCATCGTCAATCAGCTTGTTCAGTGCGTTGGACTCGAAGCTGCGCCACCACTCGCTGCTGACGGGTAAGCCTGGTTTGACTTGTTGCGCATTCCCCAGCAGCCCTGGTGCCGTTGCGCTGGTCAGCGGGGTAGTGTGATGTGTGTAGGTTTGTGTGTCTGGAACCGCTGGCTGCTTAAAGTCGGGGCCTACTGTGCAGGCTGTTAGCAGGGAGCCGAGTGTTAGCGCACACAATAGTCGCAAAGGCATGGTACTTCTGGCGGCAGGATCCGCCACAGGCCGCAATTTAATATTGCCCATGGAAATTGTCCTCATGATGGTGGTGGAGCACCTGCTGTCAGCTCAACCTTAGTGGGGCATATGATTTGACTCATTTATAACTTCGTCCTTCACCCACTTCTTCGTGGGTGACGCCATCCCGAATGTGGTAGATGCGCTTGAATGTCGGGATGATTTTCTCATCATGCGTGACGACAATGATGGCGGTTTGAAGCTTGAGAGCCATTTCGTTCAAGATGCGTACAACAGCCATTGCGCGCTTGGAGTCCAGTGGTGCCGTAGGTTCATCCGCCAAAATCACCGGTGGCCGATTGACCAACCCGCGCGCAATCGCTACCCGTTGTTGCTCGCCACCAGAAAGACGTGATGGCATGGCATCGGCACGGTGCTGCACGTCCAGCGCTGTAAGCAGCTCCATGGCTTTTTCGCGTGCTTCGTCATTGTGCAGGCCTGCTAGCATCGGTAATAGCGCCACATTATCAAGGACGTTAAGAAATGGGATTAGATAAGGTGCCTGGAAAACGAATCCGATTTTATCTCGACGCAGGGCGCACAAATCTTTTACTTTCCAGCCATTATCAAAAATAACCTCATCGCCCAGCATCATCCGGCCTTCGGTGGGGTCGATCACGGCACCCAGGCATTTGAGCAGGGTGCTCTTGCCTGAGCCTGAGGGACCGATCAGACCGACGACCTCTCCCGGGGCAACGTCCATGTCAACGTCTTTGAGTGCATAGGCAGCAGTATCGCCTTCACCGTAGCGTTTTTTCATCCCCTCAATCTTGATACCTTTACCGCCCATCTCAACCTCCAATCGCTTCGGCCGGATCAACCTTGAGTGCCATGCGAATCGCAACCAGGCTAGCCAGGACGCAGATCAGCATGACGGCAACAAAGCCAGACAAGGAGTCGATGGGAATTAACAACACATATTTGGGAAATGCAGGCGCGGCAAAAGTAGCCGTAATTTTACCGACAACAAATCCTATCACCCCCAGTGCCAGCGCTTGCTGCATAATCATTGCCGCGATAACGCGATTGCGCGTCCCTATTAGCTTTAACACTGCAATTTCACGGATCTTGTCCATGGTCAGCGTATAGATAATGAAGGCTACAATGGCTGCGCTGACAATCGCCAAAATAACTAGAAACATGCCAATTTGCTTAGCCGAGGCGGCAATCATCTTGCCGACCAAAATATCCTCCATTTGGGCCCGGGTGTAAACTGTCAGGCGTTGCCAGCGGCGAATTGAATCGGCCACCTGATCCTGTGAGTATCCAGGCACAACCCGCACTAGGATCGCGTTTACATAATGATTGCTGCTGGGGGTGGTGCCGATAGCTTCATCCCCAGCACCGTCACGGCGACGTCCTTGCCAGATAGCGTCGTTGTCTTTTAAAAATTGTGCTTCCTGCGCATCCTTAAGGGGGATGAAAATCATAGGGTCGCCATTGGATGAGACCATGCGTCGGGATAGGCCAACAACGGTGTAGTGATTACGGCGAATCTTGATTTGATCCCCCAGTTTAAAGCCGCTGGCTATATCGGCTACTGCTTCATAGTGGTTGCGGGTGACTTGGCGGCCGGCAGCCAGAAAAGGCGGCCATCCTGGTGTAATGCCCAGCGTACCAGGAGCTATGCCGACGACCATTACCCGTACGTCATTTTTCCCCTTGGCTACTTGCATCGTCAGATAGGTGATGTTCGCCGCTCTATCGACACCAGGCATGCTCATGGTGGTGCGGTACTCATCGTCATACACACTGGATGGCTCAGCATAGGGACCCAGCGTGCCATTTTGCACCACCCAAAGTTCAGCACCGCTGTTGTCGAGTAGTATGCGTCCGTCATCAACCATTCCACGGTACACGCCCGCCATCACCAGTGTGACGCCAATCAGCAGCCCAAGCCCAAAACCGGTGAAGATGAACTTCCCCCAGCTGTGGAGTATGTCGCAACTGCCTAGGCTGATCATGGCGCAACCCCAGGAATTTGTTCAACCTTATGGAATGAGCTGTGAGCCGTCAGTGCTTGCTCGCTATATAGCACAATCTGATCCCCTGCCTTGAGGCCTTCCTTGATCTGTACCTGCCCATCCAAGTCGCTGCGCCCAAGTTTTACCGGGGTGAAGCGCAACTTGCCATCTACGATTTTCCACACCCCGGTCTGACTACCATTGCCTTGAATTGCCGCATTGGGGATTGTCGGCGCAGCGGGCAGAGCGGGCAGACTAATGGTGACTTCAGTGAGTTCTCCAATAGGAGGTAAGGGCTGAGGCTGCTGATCGAAGTTGACCTTGATTAAGGTTTCTTCGGTTACATTGTCTGCTTTGGGTTCTACTCGCAGCACATGACCCGCCAGCGGCTGGTTGAGTCGGGAGCGCAAGACAATTTGTACGGGCAGGTCACGAGCCAAACCATCGGCGTCGCTCTGGTTAATGCGGGTATTGATCCACAGACTGTTAGGATCAACGATTTCCACTACAGATTGCCCAGCGACGGCGGTGCTTCCCGGATCCAGCGCACGCACCGTCACCAAACCGTCAAATGGGGCCGTCAGATGTAAGTGGTTGCGTTCTGCTTTCGTTGCATCAAGATCTGCTTGTGAGCGAGCCTGGTCAGATTTTGCGCTGGCAAGATCCGCATTTGCATTGTCCAGATCTTGTTTTTTAAGGGCATAGATTTCTTCGCTGGTAGAACCTGCGGCTAGCAACTGCTCGTAGCGCCTGGCCTGTTTTTCGGCGAAAACCTGCTTGCTTGTGGCTTCGCGTAACATGGCTTGCGCACGTTTAAGTGCTTCATCCTGGGATGTTACCCGGTCATCCAAGTCAACCGGGTCCATCTCAGCCAGTAGTTGGCCTGCCTTGACGAAATCACCCACCTGCACATCTATACTCTTAACCCGACCGGGGCTGGTGGGTCCAACCTTGTAGGTATATCGGGCTTCCACCGTTCCGATTCCATACAGAGCCGGGTTAATCGGTGTGTTCTTGACAGTCGTCACCGTGATTGCAACAGAGGATAGTGGGCCTGAGCTCAATGCCACATAAAGAAATAATGCTAACGTTGGAACAATGATGGCTAAGAGAGCCAAGGTACGGCCTTGCAGTGGCAGACGCTTCATATTTTACCTTCAATTCCGCAACGACAAATTGCAAAGACGCGAGGAACGTCGTGGCTGGTGCGTTCGATTTCACCGGCCAGCAGAGACTGAATGACTAGTTTTTCGATTCATTGAGATATTTACAATTAGACGATATCGAAGTCAAATTTATTCCAGCGATAAACTCCATGAGCAGAATTGATTTCCCTTATTCCTTGCAGGATACGCTATAGTAGACCCCGGTTTTGAGACAATAGTTTATGCTGTACGCTTTCATAAGGACGATAAAAGATGAGTGAAGCGAAGACAAGGAATTTCCATACTGCCGGGTTCAAGGCAAAGGCAGGTTTGGAGGCAATACCTGGTGTCAAGACGATCAACGAGATTGGCCAGGAGTATGGTATCCACTCTGTGACTGTCAGACATTGGAAGTAAGAGATCAGGATCAAGCAAAAAACTGTTTGAGGGCAGTCGAGGTCCCAAACCAATTGCAGCGCACAGTGAACCAGAGCAGTTGTTCAGCGAGTTCGCCAGCCCTGATTCCTAAGGCTGGAATGCGGTAATAACTGGCCCGGGGCAAACCAGGAAGTCGGCAGCGACGTTCGACGGTAACCTCTGAGCTACCAGATTGGATCACCTGTTGTTTCTGTGCCCAGTCAAGTTCAGACCGGGCAGATTGGATAAAAAATCGTTCTCAACCTTGAGCTTACCGATGTGACGGTGGAGCTCTGCGACTTCGGCTTCATGGTTGACTTCTTTCTTTTTGCCCTTGCAAAAAAAGTTCAGAGGCATTTTTCACTAGACCTTGCTTCCAGCGGGTGATCTGAGTGGGGTGAACTTGATACTCAGCGGCAAGTTCTACCAGGGTCTTTGACTCCGACAGGGCAGCCTGGGCTACCTTAGCCTTAAATTCTGCGCTGTGAGATGTGCGTTTCTGTCACATTGAACTTCACCTTCTTTGAATGGTTGATTCATTGCCTATACACCTGTCTCAATAATCACAGCCACTTCAGTATCAGAAGGCGTAGCCGACTCCCAGCCCGCTAATCCATTGGGTGGCATCGCCCTGCTGATCGACCAGGGGGCTGTCGGCCGGGTCACCGGTGATGACCGAGCCGCGAACACCCGCCATCATCAACCAGTGTTGATCCAGATAATAAATGCCGCCCAGTACCATGTAATATTCGTTCATGCCGCCATCTGCGGTGAAGAAGGGCAGGGCCGAGGAGCCGACATTTTCGGCATTGACGCCAAAATAATGGTTGGCGTAATCGTCATTCTGATACAAGGCACCAGCGCTGACGTTCAGGTCAACCCGCTTGGCCACCGGATGCCAGTAACGGGCGCTGATATTGGCCTGAAGACCGTCGCTTTCGCCGCCCAGATCCTGATAGAATTTGGCACCCAGGATAAACCGCTCCCGTCTCTCCGCGGCATCGGCCCAGACGATGTCAAAAAAGGCACCGCCCTCAATCGTATCGTCAATCTCGGCCATCCTGCTGACCTTTTCATCGTCCACATCATCGGTACGACCGAAGTGGTAGTTCAACACGGGGCCAAAACGAAACATCTTATCATCGAGCAGGTTCACCGACAGCTCGTTGGCGAGGAGCTGGACATAACGCTCCTGGCCATGAAAGGAGTAGCGGAATATCGGGGCAAGGCCCATGGTGTAGTCATCGGAACCACGATAGTCCGGCATCATGCCCACCGCGAAGCCAATAATCGCGGGCGCTTCCATATCCATTTCGAGGGCACCGGCTGCCCTGGCCGGTGTATTCGGTACAAGGGCCATGGTGCCGGCCAGGGCCACGGCCAGTGCCATGGGGGTGATCTTCTTTATTTTCTCCATCTCTTCTCTTTCTCCTCTTGGAACTGCATTTTTTCTTGTACCTGCTTATGTCTCCTTTGTCACATTCCCTTCAATGGCAACCACTCAACCACCCCTAACCCCGAGCACCCCTTCCCCTCCTTGATAAGGAGGGGAAGGGGTGCTCGGGGAATACAGCTCCCCCCTGATTCAGGGGGGATTAGGGGGGTAAAGGGTTGCCGATTACTACGATGAAACAATGTGACAAAGGAGAACAAGAGTGCCGGCCAAAGTCGCTTTCCCCTATCCTGCTTTGTTCACAATGGTTGTCCGTTAGTCGTGAAAGGTGGATGAAATCGACGGGTTATTTGTCCGGCTGAATCCTGCTGATCTTGCTGCCCTGAATCCCC
>JACDZH010000169.1 GCA_013426815.1 Paludibacter sp. | reverse complement strand
GTCTTCTTTTTTTTTCGGCCTGCTGCTAACGACTAAGGCTAAGCGCATTTGGAGGCACCGTTGTACGGTATGTTTCATTTGCGGGAGCATTCGCTGTCGCACTACGATGAAGTTTATGCGGGCGATGAGCTTACTAAATGCACGTCAACCAGCCAATGACCCATAGGCGTGTGTTACCTGCTGGCCTTGGTTGTATAGAATTTGCTTTTGTTTCTTTCTCTGTCTTAGAGTCGTGGAAATGAAAGGGAATATACTTATGAATCATATTTGGTCATCTGTCATTTCACCCAACTGTTTTCTTATATGTTTGTCAAAATCTGATTCAAAAAGTTGGTCTTGCACCACTCTGTATTTCTCGAATTCGGTTTCGGCAAAAACTTTAGCAATTTCGGCTGTAACTTTTCCCGGATTTTCAAGTACTTCACGTTGGTTAAATTGCAAGAAAACATTCAGTTTTTCTGCCCAATCGCTCATTGTCATTGGAAAACCTCGTTCTGCTTGGTCTTCGGCATAATCTAAATACATAGTTACAAAGCGGTCGAGCGATTTAATTTCCTTTTCTTTCAAGTAATTTTTGGCTATCGAAACATCAGTTTTGATAATTTTTCCTTCGGGTGCGTTTTTCCAAGTATTTAGCCCCATGTGTTCTTTTTCAGCGTTAGCACGGCTTACAATCAATTCAGCAGCAGTTTGTCCGTGTATGGCAAAATGCAATTTATTCTGTACTGTAGCAAAAAATGTTTTGGTTGTATCAGCATTTTTGCTGTAATCCATTGACGTGGCATAAATGTCAGTTATTTTTTGATAAAAACTTCTTTCACTGGCTCTTATTTCACGGATTTCGGCAAGTAAATCATCAAAGTATTTTTTGCTGAAAAATGCACCGTTTTTTAATCGTTCTTTGTCCAGTACATAACCACGTATCGCAAAATCGTGTAACACATTGGTTGCCCATTGTCGAAATTGCATGGCTCTGTCAGAGTTCACTCGATAACCAACAGAAATAATCATCTCCAGATTATAAAACTCAACATCTCTCTCTACTTGTCTTTTTCCTTCAATTTGAACTATTCGAAAATTTCGAATAGTTGCCTCTTTTTGTTCGCGTGACTTTAAAATCTCTTTAATATGATAGTTAATAGTATTCACTTCCACTTCAAAAAGCACGGCTATAAGCTTTTGAGATAACCAAACAGTTTCGTCTTCAATACGAACTTCGATAGTATTTTCGCCAGCTTGATTTGTGAAAACAAGAAATTCAGCTGTGCTATTTCGTATTTGCAGTTTGTTAGTCATATCTCAATCTTTAAATTTAATTTTTTGTCTGATTCTCGAATACAAAGCTACAACTAATTTTGGTTTATGTGAAAATAACTAGCATCTAAATAAACTGAGTAATAAAAAAACTTACAGTGCATTGGTTTTAGCTTAATCGGCTTCTTCTCTTTTTCTTAGCCGTAAAGCTAAAACTAATGTACTGTGACCGCTCTGCCTATTATCAAAAAGCTATAAAAGCCATACCAACACATTTCGAATAAACTTGCCGTTGGTATGGCTTTTTTTGCTTTTTGGGCGATTAGTTTTTCTCTATTTCACTTAGACTTAAGTATTCTAGTTGAAATTTCTACTGTTCCTAAACACTTCATATTTCTTCAATTCTTTTTCGGAAATTGAAGGTGTATTTTGACTTATGACAGATTCTAAATGTGCTTGATTTATTTTGACTCTTTTTTTTAGAGCGTTTCTTGACGCTTCATTCACTAAGAATTTTATATCACTTGCTACATACAAATTTGTAATTTCTGCCAATTTATCAATGTCGATATTGTTCTCCGTTGGTCTGTTTTTTAAATGAAGTTCAAACATTTCTTTTCGGGCAGTTAAATCAGGTGGAGGTAAATATATTACTTTATCCATTCTACCAGTTCTTAGAATTGCAGGATCAATTTTTTCGGGACGATTAGTTGCTGCGATTATAAAAATACCACGTTGGTGGCACTCTGTCATTTGTGCTAAAAACTCATTGTCTTCTGTTGCATAACTATGATTTAAGTTTCCTTCTCTATTAGGAAGAATTGCATCAACTTCGTCAATGAAAATAATGGTTGGAGCTTTTTCTTGTGCTTCATTAAAAAGATTTGCAATTTTTTCCTGTGCTCCGTGCACATAAATACTTGCTAGGTCTGACGGTTTTATTTCAACATAGTTATAACTTATTTCTTCTGCAAATTTTTGAGCAATGAATGTCTTACCAAAACCCGGAGGACCATACAAAAGCATACCGTTTGGAATTGAAACTTTATATTCCAAATAAAGTTCTTTATCACTTAATGGAAGTATAATATCTTGGTAAAGAGTTTCTTTTAAGTCTTTCATGCCTGCAATATCATCAAAACCTTTTCCTTTGTCTTTCGGTTTTTGAGTTGGTGTTACTGACTGCTTTGATTCGTTTTTTTTCTCAGGCTTTGCATTTGAATTAGGTAAAATTTCAATGGGTTTTGAAGTTAGAGCAGAGTAAAACTCTATAGCATTTACATATCTATCTTCGAGGTTTAATGATATAGCCTTTAAAATAATACTATCAAGTTGTTCGCTACATTGAGAATTGTACTGAGAAGGATTTAGTGGTTTTTCTTTCCGAGCAGAAATAATTACATTTGAAATTTGTTCGAAATCATCTTGGTCTATTGAATCAAAATTATAAGACCAAGGTTGAACGCCTGTTATCATTTTATAAAAAACTAAGCCAGCTGAAAAAACATCACTTGAAGGTAAATATGTATTCCAAAAACATTCAGGAGCAAAATAAAGATAACGACCAGCTGTATTTGCTATTTTTGATAAGGGATTTATTGTTTGAGCTAAACCAAAATCTGATAATTTTCCAATGATTTTATTTTCTTCATAAGAGAGTAATAAATTATCTGTATTAATATCTCTGTGAATAATTAAAGGGTTTTGTTCATGCAGAAATTTCAATCCCGATATCAAATCTATTTGAATTGATAATACTTCTTTTAATGGCAATCTGTCAAAACGAAAAAGGCGTTGAGTAAGATTTTCGCCTGAAACAAACTCCATAGAAATATAATGATAAACTTTATCGTTTAAAGTAAACTCATTAGCCTCGAAAACCCTAACGATATTATTATGCGTTAGGGTTGATAGAATCTTAGCTTCTTGGACTAAAGTTTTAATGTCGGTTTGTTCAGATAATACTTCTTTCAAAACTTTTAAAACCTGTAACCCTAGATATTTATGTTTTACCCGATAAACCTCACCAAATGAACCTTGACCAATAAAAAATTGAACTTCATACGTGCTATTTATAAGATCACCTTTTGATAATATACCCTTTTTAATTTGTGTCATTTCATTAATGTTGTATCATCGTTTTCACTAATTGTCTTTTTTTCTTGCTCAGGTAATAATCCGAAAAGTTCTCGTACTATTTCTTCAATTTTAGCTTTTGAAGGATTCGCAGAAATGATTTGTTTTGCTTCGTCAACCAATCTTCTTGCAACTACAGGATTTATCCATTCATGGCTTGAAAAATTTTCATCAAAATTCTTAATATAATTTATCCAGAAACCAATATCTTCACGCATTAATGAAAAGTTGAATGAGCGAATTTCCTCCATGAGTTCCTGAGCAGTTTTCACATTCATCTGTTTGATAATCATATTTGCTTGAATTTCATATTGAATAGCTTGTTTCTTTGATTTATCATTTCCGTAACGTTGTGAATTGTTCTTCATTCTTTCTACAATCCACAATAATTCGTCTTTCACTTTAGGCCATTCAAGATTTTCGTTTTTCCTATCAATGAATTTTAAGACATCTCTTAAACGTTCCATTACCTGAGTTTTAGTATTGTAATCTACTTTACCATTTTCGAGCAATATCTCAATTTCGGTCAATTCGGATTCCATCTTTTCAAACTCTTTATCTTTACTTTCAATATTCTCTGAAGATATTTCTGATAATGATTCCTTAGCTTGTATTATTTCAACTTTTAATTTTTCAGCATCAAATTCTCCTTGCCTTAGTTCTGGAACATTTAATTCAATGGTTTCATCCAGATAGGGAAAGAAAGCAGAAAATTTTATCCTGCGGGAAGTGTCAACTTCCAATTCAATTTCTACTTCGCTATTAGCCGGTAGAAATTGAGGTAAATCTTCACCTGAAATAATGATTAAGTTTATAAGTTCGTTTAGAATTTTTTTAGAGCCATCTTCTTTATAACCACATTCGTAAATTTCAATTTTAAGTTGATCATTCAAAATGCCGGGTCTAATATCTTTTTGTGTTTTAAAAATTCCTTTTCCTTTTGCCGGCAAAGTTGTATTTTTTTCTAAACCAGATAACGTATAAACACCAATTTTACCCATTGCAGGGTCAAATAAATCAATGCCGATATTGTAAGGTAATGTTGCATTAGCAACTTTGAATCCTTGAATTATAGTAAATTCAGAAGGTTCACATTGTATATTGTTATCCTTTTCGTCAAAAACCGAAATACTAAAACAATTTGATTTACCTTGATTGAGAAATAATGAGAAAATTTCGGAATCATCAGCAATTTCTATTTTACCTGTTGACCAAGCATTATCATTTCGGGATATTTCTATAAACAACTTATCTGAAAATTGAATTTCAGAAGATTTTCTGTCAATAATTAATCCCAAATTTTCTTCTGGCTCAACAGTTGTTTCAGCGTATTTGAGTTTTAGCTGAACTTTCTTGGTATCTCGTTTTTGTTGGGTTAAAGGAATGTCTTTTGTTGAAGCGTAAATTGCCGCACCTTTTGCAATTGCTGTCATTGGGTCTATTGAAGTTTCAATCTTTGAGCAAATTTGCACTTTCAACATTTTTCGAAGAGTCTGAGAAAATGTTGGACCCCCAACCAATAAAATAGTTTCTAAAATTGCTCCTTTTATATTATTCCGTTTCAATAAATCTAATGATATATCTATTGCCCTTTGAAAAATAGGCGAAATAATTCTATCATATTCCTTAATGCCTATATTTATTTCCAGAATTAATTCATTGTTTTTATCATCCAATCCAAAATCATCAGCATAAACTGTTGCAGAATCATTTCTTGACATTTCAATTTTGGTTTCTTCTGCATATTTTTTCAATGCTTCTCTTAAAAGATTTTTTCCAAAGTCGTTCTTTAAAATCTTATCTAACTTGAATTTTTGTTTCAATGAAGGTATAAATATGTGATCAACAATTGCATAGTCAATATTTTTACCTCCTAAATTGTTGTCGCCCACGGTATCAACTACTTTCATAATCCCTTCGTCAACTTTCATCAATGCTGCATCAAAAGTGCCACCACCAAAATCAAAAACTAACCAATATCCTTGCATGTCTTGGACATTCAAACCGTAAGCTATTGAAGCCGCAATAGGCTCTTGTAATAATTCGCAATAAGTGAAACCTGCAAGTTCTCCAGCTTTTTGAGTAGCATTTAATTGATTCTGTCTAAATTTTGCAGGAACTGTGATAACTGCTGCATCAATTTCTTCATCAGCAATATAGCTTTTCAGTTTTTTTAAAATTTCTGCGGAAAGTTCTTCCGAAACAAGTTCTTTTCCATTATTCGGACAAAGGTGTTTTTTATCAGTCCCCATTGTGCGTTTAAACTCAAAAAATGTATTAGAACCAGCATTAATACCATTGCTTTGAAATTCTTTGAATGTTTTCTTTGCTTCCGCATCAATTTGATTAAATGCTTTCAACCCAACAAAACTGGTTTTTGCTTTATTGAAGTGTACCACAGAAGGAGTTGTGTCCATTTGACCATCGTTGCTTTTAATGATTTTCACCACTCCATTATCCAATCGGGCAATGGCTGAGTTTGTTGTACCTAAATCAATTCCGTAATCAATCTTCTGACGTGCCATAATCTATTTTTATTTCTTTATGCTAACTTCTACCTCACCAATTTGAACTAATTGACCGTTGAAATTTATCTGAGGTTTTATTACTTTTGATATTCTTTTTTCATCAGAATCAATATCGTCAGAAGGTATGAATCTCACTTTCAAAGTCATTCCTTCATCGTACGGTTGATTTAGCAAAATTGGTAATTCAAACCCCAAGTTATTAAGTTCTAACTCTAAGCGGTCAAGCGATTTTAGCAATTGCGCTAAACCATTTATTTCATCTGGCATATTTATAATGCGCTGGCGCATACGGGTTATTTCGTCTGCAACTTTAAAAGGTAATGAGTTAGATTCATCCTTTTCAATTGGAGGTATAGTAAATTCGTTAATTTTCATTGTTATTTTTTAATTATTTCAAAAGTTTAGTCCTTATTCTTGTTTGTCGATTATTATTATCAAGATCTATTTGATAATAATCAATTGTAATTTTCTCAAGACTATTAATTTCAGTAATAATGTTTAAATTTTTTTGAATTCTTTCACGTAACTCCAAGTTTCTTGAAAATAATGAAGATTGCTTAATAATATGAATTGCTTCATTTGTAATTTTGAAATCATTTACTGAATTATTGTAATGTGCAATGCCGAATTCTAGTAGTTCAAGTCCAATTTTTTCTTGCATTAATATGAAATTTACATTTCCCCAATTATAAAACAGAAGATACCAATCTAAAAAGTCTCTGGAAATCTCTATTAGTTTATTTGCAAGTATATTTAAATTAGTTTTTTTGCTAATTCTTTTAACTACAATATCTTTAAAGGATTTCTCGAACTCAAAAACTCGATAACTTATTATCTTACTTTCACCAATTTTTCTTGCATTGGGTGACAAATGTGAAATTAACCCTAAAAAATCACTTTCGGCTCTATAATGTTCATCATTTGTCGTTTGTGATTTCAACAACACATAGAATTCCTCAACATATAAATCTATTAGTTTGGAAAAATCAATTGTGAAATTTTCGGATATAATCTTTCTTGCATATTCATTAATATATTCTTTTTTAAAGTATACTTTGATTGTAATAAAAAATTCGTAATGATTTGTATTTTTCCATTTTTCAGTTGTTACTATATTAAACGACATATATAATTACGCATATAATTTGTATCTTTGCAAACCAAAACAAAA
>JACDZH010000002.1 GCA_013426815.1 Paludibacter sp. | reverse complement strand
TTCTAATTTTAAAATAATGTATCAATGATTTTATAACTTATATAATGTCTAATAACTATTGTTGAAGCAAGATAAGTTGCAAATGTAGAGATTGCTGCTATCTTGTGGTATTTAACTAAATCAGGATCATGGGTTGACCTTTCGGCTAAAACATTGGTAGTTATCATACCTATAAAGTGCAAAATTGAAAGTGTTTTATTAATTTTAACATTAGACCAACCACTGTTTCTATCTTTTAACCGTGGTGTAGCAAATAAAACCATAGTTGCTGTAGAAAAATAGAGGAGATTGGTAACACCTGCTAATTCTTGATGTAAATCCCTGATTTCTTTATCTTTATTAATCATTATTCCTGTAACACCAAAACTTGCCAATCCTGCTAGAGTAGCATATCCTAAAAATTGATGTGCAGAAATCATTTTATCTCTGATTGAAATTTCTCTTTCTCTATCTGAAGGGGACAAATCAAATTTATCGAAGTTTCTCATTAATCCCTTTTTGCCCCAAAGTAATCGTTGAGTTAAAAACATCTTTTGTGGTATTTGATTAGAAGAATCGGACGGAGAAACCAATTTAACCATGGTTGTGGTGTCCTCAGTTGTATTCACAGTTGGTTGAAGCGTGGGTTTAACCACTGTATTGGATGTTAAAAATGTATCATCACTCCAAAACAAAGTATCTGATTGTGCAAACCCAATAATTCTTTGTAATACAAAGCAAATGGATCCTATTATTTTTTTCATACATGTGTCATTTTAAGTATATTAATCGTGTTTTTTTTAACTTTCTGATTTTCGAATCGATTTTCAATCAGTAAAAATTGGAAAAACTATGCAATGATAATCAATTATTTTATTCGAGAAGTGTACTTTTAATGGAGTTTTTTTAACTCGATTTTTGAAAATAAACGTGCTTTACTTAACAGAAAATTTAACTTCTGGTTTTCTATAAATCCTACTTTTTTTGCAATATCAACTGTATTTGCAAAATTTTGGCGGGAAACTATGAAATCAGGTTCAATGATTAACAATCTACCCGTAGGTTTTAATATTTCAAACATTTCTTGAAAGAAATTATTCTTGTCAGGAATTTCATGTATAACATAAACTGTTATTATTAAATCAATTAATTCCATTCGGTTTGTGTATCCTTCAGTTACAAGAATTGGAGTAATATTAGAAATCTGTAAATCAAATATTTTAGTAGCTAATTTCACCAGCATTTCTTTTTGAATATCAACAGAATATACTTTTCCTTCATTCCCAACCAAATCAGATAAAGGAATAGTAAAATAGCCATTTCCGCAACCATAATCCAATACTGTAATTCCTTTTTCAACAAAAGGTGCTAGAATTTTGTAGGGATTTTGCAACAATCTTCTAATTTTGTTATCCAATGTATCTGCCTTTTGTGCTGAAAAAATATGGTTTTTTTCTACTTTCATCTGTTTATTTATTTTTTAAATTTATACTTAGTTAAAACGGCTCAAATTGCTAAACTTTCACATGCAATTATTCAAATCAAATCAATTCAACTTAAGAATAATTTTTATGAAATATTTGATTACCAATTACACTAATTGTTATAAATAATATTATGAATTAAGTAATACCCCTCATTTTGACTTGCTTAATAAACTATCTTAATTTTAATGTTTTTTTTTGAGGAGATATATTATTAACGCGAGTTTGATATAATCATTTGTTCGTAAGGACTTTAATATCAATAGAAAAAAAGTTAATTTTGAATTATTTCCCACATGGAGACATATTAATATCCAATCGGTGGAATTCATTTCTTGAATGCAATATTTATTGGATTGAAATCCATACGGGAAATATAAAACTTTGTATTACAGCATTTTAATTATATTCTTATATCAAACTCACGTTATATTTATTATTGCAAAAACTAAAATTGAATTTTCCAACTAAGTGATGGCAGCATTACACTTTCATATTTATAATAAAATTCATTAGTTAATAAGTCTTCAGTTGGACTCATTGGACTCTTTGAATTTAAAATATTAAGGATCTGAATAGACCATGTAGTGTTGATTTTTTCACGATTTCTTGTATAACTAGCACTAATATCGAAACGATAATTTGTAGGTTGCTGAGTTTCAAAATACGCTGACTGATTGGTTTGATTGCTATAATCGACCGGACTAATATAATTTCCAAGATTGATATATAATCTGCCGTTTAAACTCAGTATGTTTTTTTTATTTATTATAAATTCTTTTCCTCCGAGTATATTGGTAATAAATTTTTTATTATAAATGGTATTGCGCTCAATCCCATCACCTCCTTTAAATTTTGAATCGAAAAGCGATGCTGTAATTGTATAATAATAATTGTTCTCAAAGAAACGCTCTAAGGTAAGGTCTATACCCATATTTCGTCCTGTACCTTTATTAACCAATGATTTATTGAATGTATTTAAATCAATTAGGTTAATTATCGAAAAGGCTGTATTTTCTTCTACTGGTACATCAAATAGGGTTTGATAATATGGCTCAATTTTAAGTCGAATATTATTGCTAATAGACAAATCATACCCAAAAACAAAATGATTCGCTTTCATAAAATCTAGATTTTTATTTGGCAAAATTATTCCTGTTTGTGATGATTTTTCAACAAAGTAAACATTGAGACTATGAATTTGACTGTGTCTTCCGTAAGCAAAACTAAGTGTATTTTTATTATTTACAGACCATTGAATACCAACACGAGGTTCAGTACTATTCGTATTATTTAATGCTAAGTGCTGTTGGTGTACTCCTGCATTGATGTTGATATTTTGTAGCAAATCGTATTTTATCTGTAAATAACCTTGCCACATGTTAGTGTTACCATCATGGTTTACAAGTTGCACCATAGGATTTGGTCTCGAGTTCGATTTATAATTTTTGATATCGTAAAACAGATATTCAGCATCAATTCCAGTTCTCACAAACAAACGAGAAGATATTTTTTGGTTGAAACTTGTCGAAAACATGTATTTCCCATAGATATTGTCCATTTTCTCGTCCCAATAATAAATATCGTCAGTATATAAATTTTTTAATATATTGTTCTTTGTCGAAGCATTCACTCCAATCGAAGTTGAAATATATGCTGTATGACCAATATTCAATTTGTGTTTTAATCCAAGAATCCCTGTACTTGATTTGTCATCTATGATTTCTTTTTCTTTTTCCTTATCCAATTCATTACCAGATTTATAACTTTCTAAACCTCCTGAACCCCACAGCGAGAAAATACCTATTTTTGTGGGAAAATTAAATTTAAAACTTAAATCTTGATAAACAGGTAATCCGGTTTCATCAGGCAGGATGTCTTGAACGATGCCAAATGTTGAATATCGATAATTGAAAATATAAGATGAATTTGTGTTTTTAATAATAGGACCTTCCGAAGCCACATCCAGACCCAATACTCCTGCTTGAAAAGTATGTTCATATTTCTCTGTATTTCCGGTTTTAAGTTTCATATCGAAAACCGATGAAAGTGCATTACCATATTCTGCCGGAAATGCACCGGTTAGGAAATCGGAATTGCTTAGCACTTGTTTACTTAAAATGGATACAAAACCTCCACCCAAAAAGTCTTCTCCGGCAAAATGATTGGGGTTATCCACAGAGAGTCCTTCAATTCGGTATCCGGTACCAAATGGAGCATTTCCGCGTACTACAATTCCATTTGATTGTAATGAACCATCTGAAACTCCGGCAAACGTGGATACCAGCCTTCCGGGGTCATCGAGCCCTCCGGCATAACGACCTGTTTCCTCTACAGTGAATGATCTACCACTCAATGTTATCATTGAATTTAATGGCTTCTCTTTGCCGCGAGCACTAACAACTACCTCATTCAAGGTTGTTACCGCTTCTTTCAAATCAACATTTAGGATCACTTCTTTCCCCGAAGTAACCATAACCGCTGGAATAACTTTAGTTTCATAGCCTATATAAGATAACTGAATATCGTATCGGCCAATAGGCACATTGTTGATTTTGAATTTTCCATCATTGTCGGTAGTAGAACCTAATGTTGGGTTAGTCGATAATAGTATAACACTTACGCCAAGTAATTTATCTTGGCTCGCTTGGTCGTACACATTTCCTTTAATTGTTTGTGTGTATTGTGCATTTATGCTTCCAGCATGTAAAAAACTGATTACAAAAAATGCAATTGTAATTCCAATATTCTTCTTGTTTTTCATAACGATATATTTTTTAGTTAAACAATACTGCAAAAGTATCGTGCCAATATTTTACGTGCATTGACTCAAGTCAAAAATCTATTGTAAATAAAAAAAAAGCGAAAGGATTGATATTAAAGAAATGAAAAAATTCGAATTTCGTGTTTTTCGAAGTAGTAGGTGTGATTTCGAATTTTAATAGGATGATGAGTTGATAATACTTCTACGTTATTATTAATCAATTTATAGACAATTGAGCAATAAGTAGAAAAAGGATGAATTTTCATATCAACCATTTCACGATGAACCTGACGTTTACAAAAAAGATTGAGTTTATAACTTCAGCTTTGCTGATTTATTTCCAAATTCATTACAATGTGTTTTTACCTCAACTGTACATCCAGGTTTAATTTCTGTTATTACAAGTTCCTGAATTTCAGCTTCAGGGCTCGATTGTTTCGTTAGTTTTATTTTCTTTACTTCCTTTCCATCGACCATAATTTTAATCATATCAATGAAATGTGAATTTACGTTTTTTACCGGATGTATTACCTCAATGTATAAAAGACCATGATTGTACGACAAAATTATTTTCTTTGCAGGGTCAGGCTTTACATAAATAAAAAATGAAGATGCCAAAAGCAGTAATATTAAGACATATATTTTCATAATAAATCAATTTTTTAAGTGAATAAATAGAAGTAAAACATGATGAATGAATGGATTGTACAAGCAACTAATCCAAGTATGCCAATACGCCTATGAAGATGCATTTTTACGGGTGTTTTGATGATTCTATACCCTAATAAAGATGTGAAAATAATGAGTATAAAGCCAATAATTCCTATCCAAATTGATGTTTCATAAATTGGAAAATTTTCCATATTATTAAATAATATCGATTAAATTTTAATTACTATTGTTGAAGCAAAATACGCTGCGAATGTAGTGATTGCGGCTATCTTGTGGTATTTTAATAAATCTGAATTGTGTGTTGACCTTTCGGCCAATACATTGGTAGTTATCATACCTATAAAGTGCAAAATTGAAAGTACTTTATGTATTTTAACCTTAGACCAACCACTGTCTCTATCTTTTAATCGGGGAGGGGCAAATAGCACCATAGTTGCAGTCGAAAAATAGAGTAGATTGGTAACGCCGGCTAATCCTTCGTGTAAATCCCTCACATCATTGTCATTTTTTATCATTATTCCTGTCACACCAACACTTGCTAAGCCTATTAATGTAGCATATCCTAAAAATTGATGAGCAGAAATCATTTTATCTCTGATTGATATTTCTCTTTCTCTGTAGGAATGGGACAATTCAAATCTATCAAAGTTTCTCATCAATCCCTTTTTGCCCCAAAGTAATCGTTGAGTTAAAAACATCTTTCGTGGCAATGGAATTGTGGAATCGGACGGAGAAACCAATTTAACAAACTGAGTCGTGTCGTCAATTGTATTTACTATTAGAACTTGCTTGGGTTGATCCATTGAGTCGGTTGATAATTTGGAATTATCACTCATATTATCTATGTCCGATTGAGTAAAAGCCATATTTGTATTCAATATAACCAAAATGGCTACAATTAGCTTTTTCATTTGTGTGTAATTTAGTAAATAGTTTGTACTTAATTATTTCCACTTTCGTGGTTTGGATTCACTGTTTTTGCAGTATGAATGTGATTTTTTTTCAATAATAATCAACCTTAGCATGCATGTTTTGTATTGTTACAAGTTTTTTTGATATTATTTTATCAGTATTCTTGTCTTGCTTAATAGTAAATTTATCGTCTTATATTCAAAGAATCCTACTTGTTTTGCAATTGCAAGTGTATTATCGAAATTTTGCCTTGAAACAATGAAATCAGGCTCAATCATTAACAATTTGCCATTGGGTTTTAATGTTTCAAATACTTCTTTAAAAAAGTTATACTTGTCAGGAATTTCATGTATAACATTAGCTGCTATCACAAAATCAATACTAACTTGCAAGTTGGTGTTATTATTAGCAGTATGAATCGGAATGATGTTAGCAATCTTCAATTTCAATATCTTAGACTTTAATTTGTCTAACATTTCCTTCTGTATATCAACCGAATACACTTTACCGGTAGACCCTACTATTTCCGAAAGCGGTATAGAAAAATATCCACTTCCGCAGCCATAATCCAAAACTGTCATTCCCGTTGATATATATGGTTTTAAAATTTTGAAAGGGTTTTGTAGCAACCTTCTGATTTTATTGTCCAGAATTTTTGATTGATGGGCAGGGTATAGGTGCGTTTGTTCTTTCATATTTGTTCATGTATTTGAAAAAAATTATGGAATATAAATCCCCTCTCCGAATTTTAGAACAAGAAATCTATCTTTTGGTAGTTGATAGTAATTCATTGCGGTATCTAAATCTTTTTCATGCTGATCGATGGTTTGTTCCGGATGTTCTGCGAATGTGGCGTAATGCATACCTATACTTTGTTTTGATTGGAGCAAAATATGTGCTTTTACGGCATCATCAGGGTTCATGTGTTGCTTTTTCATAAACCATCTTTTTTCATAACTCCCAATAGGAAATATAGTTAATCGAAAGCTTGAGAAACGGTGGCTTAATTTCTCCAAAAAACTCCCGTATCCGGTATCGCCTGCAAAGTAGATATTACCAACAGCATTCGAAATGACAAATCCACCCCAAAGCGATTCGTTGCCATCAAACAATCCTCTGCCCGATTTGTGTAAAGCCGGAACAAATGTAACATCAATACTATCAGGCGTTAGAGTGAATTTATTCCACCAGTCCATCTCTTGCACTTTGTCGAAAGGAATATCATCGAGCTGTTTTTTAACTCCCAATCCAGTAATGAGAATCGGTTTGTCTCTCTTTGCAAGTATTTCAAGTGAAGGTAAGTCTAAATGATCATAATGATTATGACTTATTAATATGATATCAATTTTTGGAAGACTATCAATTGGTATTCCTGGTTTTCGGACACGTTTTACACCCATGAATGATATAGGGCCGGCATAATCCGAAAAAATAGGGTCTGTCAGAATATTTACACTATCAACTTGTATCAGAATCGTTGCATGGTTTATATAGGTAACTTTTAACTCCCCTTTCTTTACATATCTTGGAGGAGCTGGCTGAGGAGGATCGTTTACCCATTTAGGCCATTCTACAGTTTTCATTTTCCACATCCATTTGATAGTCATTGAGAAACTATGCTCAGTTGAATCAATCGCTGGATTATAAAATTCATTTCCATCGCAATGATCTGTTACCAAAAAGGATGCACAAGAATTAAAAACAATTGCAAAATATGTTAATATCAACATTTTTGTTATCGGCATATTCAAATCTTGAATACAATGTGATATTATAATCCGGGTTTTCATAAATAAATAGCATATTTCTATTAAAACATAGGCACCGGAATATCAGAATATATTCCTTCGTGAGGCGGCTTTGATATGCCTACAACTTCACCCTTTTCTAAATCGATGTCAACATATAACATTGGTATCTGCTGTTTTAAGTAATTGAGAATTTTTGATGGTTCTGTATCCTTAATTAGTTTTGCCAATGAAATCAAAACTCTCTTTTTTGTTGGAGCAGTATCTTCTAAATTTCCATGAGATGATGTTCGCGCTTGTGGATTATTGTGTTCATTTAACTCATTTGTCATTCCTAATTCAGGAAAAATCCAAGTTTGCGGCATAACATAGAATATTTTGGAGTCTCCTTTTTTGAATAATGTTGATATTTCTTCTTGTACCTTCCTGTCGCCGAGCATAATATCAATAGTCTTATCGGTTACTCGCTGCGAAATATTGGTTACCGAAACTGCTAAATAATCACTTCCACAAGAAGTTGACATTTTTGAAATGGAGTAATTTCTTAAGCCGATAGCCGATAAAATGGTTATACTTATTACCGACGCATAAATAAACAAAATGGTTGAACCATATAGAAATTTATTTTTTGGAAAATGGAAATTTGATATACCTAAGTGTAATATCTTAGGAAAAAACATCCCAGTTTTATTGAAATAGGGTGGATATGTATCCTTATATTTCATCATACATTCCTTTTCTTCGGCTCTGGCAAGTAAGTAGTATATAAAAATCATAGATACGAACATAATCCAGACAATTAATCTTGACCAGACAAGCGACATCCCAAACCCAAAAAGTATCCATGCTGCATATTGTGGGTGGCGGATAAAGTTGTAAATCCCGCCGGTTACAGCCCCTTTTTTTGTAAATTTGGAATAATAAATTTGAATAAATCCTACAATAAATACTATTGATCCGATTGCCATCATTATCCACCCAGCGTTAATTAGAAAAGGTATGATTGTGCTGTCTGTTTCAATAAAATGTGGCAAAATGGTCTGTATCAATCTGGCTGTAAGAGCGTTCTCGTTTAAAAATTTCAACGGAATTTCATACACCGAATAAAAAAATGCAGCAAATGGGGTTGCCATATAAAGCATTTCGAATAGAATTAAAATGTATGGAAACCAAGCAAGGTTTAGAAATTTGTTTTTTTTAGTTGATTCTGTCATGGTAGTTTTCATCTGTTTATTATTAGCCCCCTAACCCAGACCTCACCCCAACCCTCGGAAACTTGTCCAGCAAGCGGGAATGGAGAGGGAGAAAGAAGGGGGAAAGAGAGAGGTTTGTAAAATTTATAATCATTCCCTCGTGTGTCCTAATCCCGATAGTTATCTGGATACTTCGTACATGTGTGTTTCATTCTATTTCATTCATTTTTTTAATTGCAAATGCAGGCGCAATTCTGGACATCAAGTAGAGTATTTTTGCTCCCCCAACTTTTATTTCTGATTTTCCTTTTTCAAGACCTTTTATCATTTCCGCAACAGCTTTTTCTACGGAAATGGCAATCTTAGGCGGTGTTCCTTTGTGCCAAGGCGTATCAACTGCCGGAAACATAACTTCAATCACACTGATTTTTTCGTTATTCAAATTTAATCTTAAGGTTTGAGTAAATGAATGTAGTGCTGATTTTGATGAATTGTAGAATGGATAGATAACACGTGGCGCGTAAATGAGACCTGTAGTTATATTTATAATTGCAGGCGCATTGTTAGTTGTCAATGTGCTATAAAGCAGCTTTATTAACCGAATAGGAGCCAAAAGATTAGTTTGATATTCATTCTCTGCCAACAATAGAGCATCTGGTTGGTTGAAGAAGTCAACTTTATTGACAGTAGCAGCATTATTGATTAGGATGTTTAAATCCCGATGATTTACGCTGATTTTTTTTGCAAAATCAGCGCAATCTACACTGTTGGAAAGATCACATTGATAAGTAATGAGTTCAGGAATTAATTTCTTTGCAACCACGAGCTTTTCATTCGATTTGCCACAAATAATTACTTTATTACCACTTTGTAATAACACTTTGCTTAGTTGTAGTCCTATGCCTGAACTGCCACCTGTGATAAGTACGGTATTGTTTTTTAGATTCATATAACTAATATTTTTGAGTGAATAATACTGCAAAAATATCGTATACAAATTAGGGATGCATTGACCTACATCAAAAAAGCATTCTTTTTCTGATTCTGCTTAAAGTTTCGGGTTGAATACCTAAGTATGATGCTACTATTCCTTGTTTTATTCGTTGTTCCATTCCGGGGAATTCTGTGAGGAAGTTTTTATATCTTGTTTCGGCATCAAGCAGAAGTAGGTCTCTTTCTCTTTTTTCCTTTATCATGTAGCCTTTTTCAACTAATTTCAAAAGAAACTTAACCCAAAATATGTCTTTTTCTACTAATAACATATAAGTTAACCAGTTAATTTCTAATACCTTCGATGTTTCGAGTGCTTCGATAAAGAAATGGGAAGGATGTTTCAATATCATTGCAGAATATGAACTAAGAAAATTGTTTTCGGTTAATATTCCCTTTGTAAATTCTTCGCCATTGTCCTTGATATAAACATATCGAAACAAACCCGAAATAACAAAAGCAATTTTAGTAGGAATTTCTCCTTCTCGAATGAAGTAGGCTGAACTTTCAATTGTTTTTTCTTTACCTATCGATATTAATTCATCAATTCGATTTTCAGGTAAAAATATTGTTAATTGTTCTCGCATACACATAATGCTAAGGTTTTCAAGATGAGTAAATATAAATTATTCGTAAAAGTACAAAAATATTGGAATAAAATTCAATTCCTGTCATTTTTCTTAAATCCCCGAACAGGAGTCAAATAGAAACCACCTTACAGTAGCTTCATTTTTTGTTCATATTTTTTCAAAACAAGCGCATAACTTTCGTCCAATAATCCTTTGATTAGAGGAATTGAATCAGCATCGGGATTGAGAATTGCCACCCAATGTAACCAAGCGTAAATGGGATGCGGAGTGAGTTGGTTAAGCTTTGCAAAATCGTGTCCGGTCGAAACAATTCCGCCTTTTGGAGGTCTGGAAGGCTTTTTACCAAAGTGTTTTTCGTACGAAGTTTTTGATATTCCAACGTTGATTCGATAAACATCTTCTCTGAAAAGTGCAGATGCCTTGTCGTTTGGTCCGTCATTTTCTTTTATTGTGACAAAGTAAATCCCTTTGGGAAATGCTCCAATCGGATTGTAAAAGAAACTCAGTTCAGCATACGCATTCAGCACTACTAATCCTTTATATGAATTTAGTATTTCGATTTCAAATTGTGCTGCTGTCATTCAGTTTTTTTACTTATTTTAAAATGGCTTGTTGGTATTTTTTTAGTAAGTTGGGGTTGTCAATCGAGCCATGATGTTGAATTTGTTTCCATTCGTTGTGGCATTTAATAAAAATCCGCGATGTCCTGATTGCCAAATCAATTCTTTCGTTTCCCATTTCAACATATCCCCTTTCACGACCGGTTGCAAAAAACATGTTTTCAGTAACGTGCAACGTAAAGTCGAAAAATTCAACATAAACCGTGGCTTCGCCTGTGAAAATTCTATTATACACACTTCTAATTTCGTCCCAATCCCTCATAATTCCGCCTAGCGGATTATTCATTGAGCTTTCTTTGCTATTAAACCAAACCAGTTGCATTAAGTTCATATCACACTGATTGAATGCTTTATAAAACTGAATGAGGATTTTTAACTCTTTGCTCGTTATATCCGAAACAAGCTCAGAACCTGTGATAACAGAAACTGTATTTTCCATGATATTTTTTTTTGCAAATATCGTGATTATTTTTAGTAATTTCCTTGATCTATGTCAAAAAAATTGGTTTTATCTTATTCTACTAATTTATTAAGATTAAAAAACCAGATACATTACTATTTGATTGACAATAATCGGTTTTCAATGGACGCATAATGGTTGTGAAATATATGTGAAATTTAACTTTTCAATGAATCAGTCTTATCTATTTTCCAAAAAATGGCTTAATCAAGTTTATACTTTCCAATATGGTCGGTTAAGTCACCACCCAAATAGATAAACCCATCCGACTCCTCAATGGAACTAGCTTCAGAAACGTATTTTCCGGTTGTATCGTAGTACGTTTTTAAAATTTCTCCATTTTCGCTAATGTGCATAACCATTCCAAAAGGTTCTTGTTTTGGCTGAAGCCAAAGAGGAATGGCATAAATGATTTTTTTTAACCAAATTTTGGGTTGAATGTTATCCAGTAAATCGTCTCTTCTGGTTGTAAATCCTAACCAAAAACTGCCATCTTTTCTTCTTGAAATTCCGTTTGGTAAACCTGGTAAATTCTCTAAAAACATATCTGTTTTTCCTTTATTTTCACCCTTCAGCCAATGCCTGACAACTCTGTATTTTGTTAAATCTACCATTAGTACAAAATCATCATTTTTGGATACAGCAACACCATTGCCAAAAAAAGAACTGTCAATTAATGTGGTAATCTCTTTCGTCATTGGATTATAGCTGTAAAGCCCACCATCAGATTTTGCTTCGAGCAGTATTTTGCGTGCGTGTTTTCTGCTGAATGATACTTTGGAGGATGTATTCGAGAAATAGATTATTCCATCACTGGCAATATCTACATCGTTGGGTATTAGAAATTTATTACCCTTTTTATCCTCGCTAGCCAAAACGGTTATTTTACCACGCTTATCTACACTTATTAATCCTCGTTTTTGGTCGCAAGCAATCAGATTCTCGTTTTTGTCAAAATGCAGTCCTGTTACCCATCCACCTGTATTACAAAATACTTCAACTTTACCTGTTGTATCAATTTTCAAAATTCGTCCGTCGGTAAAATCTGTTCTGCTAATATGTGCACCACAATATGCATTTCCTTGCTTGTCAATTGCAATATCTTCAGGACCATACCATCCTTTTAAGTCTATCCACTTTGTGGTACTTAAAAGTTCATTCTCTGCCAAAACACCTTCTAATTTTGGTTTTACAGGTGGTGTATATGACAATGGTTGTAATGAACACGATGGAAGTGTTGCGCTCGCAATGAATCCCAAAATCATCAATGCACTAACTGTTTTAATAGTTGTTTTAATTTTCATTTTGCTTAATTTTTTAATTTATAAATGCAAAATTACTCTAGAAAAAACAGATAGGAATTGATATTTGTTAGGAAATGGAAATTTCTTTTCTAATACGACTCAATGATTCAGGTGCAATCCCTAGAAAACTTGCTATTTGATGAATAGGGATTCTTTGAACTATTTTTTTGTCGTAATTTTTTATGAAATCCAGGTATCTTTGTTTTGCAGTTTTTGTTTGCATTGACAATGTTCTGTCGAGAACACACAAGTAGTTTTTTTCA
Organism: Paludibacter sp.; assembly: GCA_013426815.1. GTDB lineage: Bacteria > Bacteroidota > Bacteroidia > Bacteroidales > Paludibacteraceae > Paludibacter. Next base: position 39,152 of record JACDZH010000002.1, on the reverse strand, counting down.
GCTATAATTCGTCCAAGTTTTTCAAATTTTGAAGACTCCTTGTATAATGCAACTAAATTTTGATATGATAGTTCATAAACAACACTATCTTCAATTGTCTCTAAAATTTCATAAGATATTGTTTGACTAATAAAACTAGAATAGGTAGATATAAATTGTTTATCGCAAGCAAAATAGGTATTAATTTCCTTACCATCAAGCAAATAATAAGTTCGTAACAATCCGGACTCTATAAAATACAAATTTTGTGCAACACTTCCTTCTTTAACAATTTGCGTTTTGGCATTAAATTCTTTCCTGATAAGTTTATTGCTAAAATTTCCCCAATCAATTTCGTTTAATCCAATTAGTTCTTGTAATATTTTATGTAGTTCGTTCATTTCAACTTAATCATTTGTAAATCTGAAATTATGTACAGTTATATCAATCAAAATAGGTTTTTTCAAAGCTTTCCCGTTGCTACTTCTTGGAGTTACAATTCTTCTGGATGGATAAAATATTTCACTTGATTTATTGTGATGTACTACTACATTTGCTGCTTTAGCTAAAGTACTAATTATTTCGACTGTATAATTGTGTTGTTTCAACAACCCTGATTTTAAATCAAAGTAGAATTCCTGAACTTTATTGTGAGTTGGAAAGTCATCGGGAAATACTGCTTGAAGAAAGCCTTCTGATTTTTCTTCCCATTGTATTTCAGACGATTGCAATAGATTAGGGAGTGTAAAGTAATTCCAAAAAGCATAATTGGCAAAGTAAGCCATATCCAGATCGTCCCAATAAAAAAGTCTTCGACCATAAGGGAAAAATTTTCTTGCATTTTTGCGCTCTGAAATTACAATTCCATCCGAATTTTCTAACCTAACATCCTTACCATCAAAGACACCCGAAATGTTTTTATTCTTCCCAATTGGGGTTATTTTTGAATAAGGTCGCTCAATTTCCATTTTGATTTTGGCATGTCTAAAAAAAGGTCTTTGCTTCAATGTAAAAGCAAGTCCTTTTACTGAAACATCTGCTTCAATATACTTACTATTTTTCCAAAGATCAATACCACCATACCCATTTATGGCTTTTAATGCAGTTTTTGAAATTTTCATTTTGCTACTTTAATTACATTTTTAACGATATTACTTTCCTAAAATGCTTCTTATTAGTTCAAAGGAACAGAATAAGCCAGCTATAAAAAAAGCTTTACACTCATATTGCCAGAACTTAGCCACATCAATATAAAGTCTACAAACCATGCAATCAGGGTAGTTCGAAATAACTAAAATTCCTTTGAATTAATAAAAATGGCAATTACAAATCAAAGTGACCATTTTCACTAAACGGTACTATTAAAAGTATCGTAATGTAAAACTATTCCAAGATTTCAAAATTTATTGTCCAATAGGTTTTTTATTAGAAATTTAATTATTGAGTCCACTCTGAAAAGTCAATATTACATTTTGAACGCTAAGTCCGCAAAGATACTATGACTCAAAGTTCAGGTATACTGCACCATTTTTTCTTTGCGACTCCCGAATGCGGGATAATTTTTGTGTCTTAAGGTATTTGTGTTCAGAAAACACTTATCGGAATGGGTTCATTATTCAAAATTCGGAAATACTTAATACAAAGTGTTGCCAAAATTACGAGCAAAATCTTGTATTTTTAATTTATTTCATAATTTATAATATTTTTTAACTAATAATCGTTTTAATATTTACTTATTTTGAAATCATAACACTATTTAATTGCATTAGATTTAAAATAATGCAAAGTTTATTATTCAAAATTATTTCTACTTTGACATATTAAAGATTAATTTTCAAGGAAAGAAATTCAAAAGAATAGCAACGCAGATTTAACGAATAAGGCAGATTAAAACAGATATAAGAATTCATTTCAAAAAATAATCCGCTAAATCCGTGTTACTGTTTCTTTTAAGATAAATCTGCAAAAAATAGAATTATGATTGATAAAAATATAATAACAAAATAAAACTTGACAAATAAAGCAAACTTTAAACAATTCCTCGATAATTTTTCTGAAACCCAATTGCTATAAAAATCATAAAAGCCATAATGTATAATGAAAGATGAATATATTTATAATTGATGTCAGAAATGAAAAAAAAATTTGTATTAAAATACCAATTCTAAAAAACCCACTGCAATTTGAGCAAAAAATTAGTTATGATTTCATTAAAATTCAATTTTGTAACTTATATTTGGTATGAAAATCACTTTCGAGTTTTCCTCAATGCTTTTGGATTTGTAATTGTACTTATAACCGTAAAAGTCTTTTTGTTGTGTGATATTCAGCATTTTTAGCGCAAATTCTTGTGCTTTGTTTTTCTTGTTTACTTTATAACTCATTGTAAAATGGGCGAGAACCGAGGGCGAAAGTTGTTTTGAGAAAGCGTTAGTTTCATCATACACTACACTTTTTTTTAATATTGATTGTGTAATGTTTACAGGTGAATACCAGTCACCGCCTTGATAACTAATTCGTAAATTGGCACTTAATACATTTTGCCTACCAGCTCCAACTTGCCATTCTTTTCCTATCAGAAAGTTAATCAGATACTTGCGATTATAGCGTGTATTTCGCCATACATTATCACCGCCTTTGTATTTTGAGTTGAACAATGAAGAATTTAACATGTAATAATAACCATTAGAGAGATATTTTTCCAGTGAAAGATCCAGTCCGTAATTTTGTCCTTTGCCAGTGTTTTGCAATTGATGATTGAAAAACCAATCGGCTTGTAGGTTAATAAATGAGAAGGAACTATCGGCTACTGCTGGAATGTTATAAAGCATTTGATAATATGTTTCTGCCTTAAAATGAATATGTTCGCCAATATTGCGGTCATAGCTCATCACCAAATGATGGGCTTTGCTAAAATCCAGATTCTTGTTGTATAGATTGTTATTGTGCGTAATGTCTTTGGTATAGTAATAGTTGATTCGCTCCAACCTACTGTGTAATCCGTATGCAAAACTAAATGATTGAAGGTCTCCAACTTTCCATTTCAGACCAATTCTAGGTTCAACCGTATAATTATTATTGAGCGTAAATAGTTGGGAATTTATGCCAATATTTAACAACAAATTGCGACTTATTTCTATCGACGAATTTGTATAGCCAGAAATCAAAGAACTGAAGCCATTCTCATCCACAAGTGTTTGCAGCGGGGTGTATTGTACCAAACTTTTTTGGAGTAGAACATCGTACATCAATCCTGTTAATACAAATCCAGTTTTGTTGGTATGGCGGGCATTGTATTTTGTATTGATAAATGACGACAGCACAAAATTCCAGCTTTTATTGTTTATTTGACTATATGGTGTTAATGTGATGGTATCGATTAGTCTTTCAATATTAAAATTAACTCCGTTGACCGAAGCCACTAAGTTTGTTTTCAAATACATCTTGTTGTTGATAAGGTATTTATGCGTTACACCACTGGCTGCCATAAACTGATTGGCATCCTGATTTTCTTTATCGCTGTCGTAAAACCATTTTGTACTGTCTGTTTTCTCAGCTGCGCCCGAATGGTCAATCAACCCAATGCCCCATATTGAGAAAATACCAGCTTTTTTAGTTGGAAAGTTCAATTTGAAAGACAAATCCTGGTATGTAATTCCATCAGTGGTTTTTGGCATCAGAGGCATAAGAAGTCCCAAAGTAGAGTATCGGTAGTTAAATAAATAAGACGACTTTCCATTTTTGCGAAAAGGACCTTCGGAAGCAGCATCGATACCAATAATTCCTACCTGAAAAGTATTTTCCATTTTCTTATTATTGCCATTACGCATAAAAATATCGAACACACCACTGAGTGCATTGCCGTATTCGGCAGGGAAAGCACCAGTTAGAAAATCGGAGTTTGCCAGTAACTGACTGCTCATAGCTGTTAATGCACCACCACCAAAAGTAGATAAATCGGCAAAATGATTGGGGCTTGGAATTTCAACACCTTCCATTTTCCATTGCAGAAATTTAGGATGGTTACCACGCACCGAAATACCATTATCGCCATTGTTGCTTGCCACACCTGCAAACGAAGATGCCAAACGTGCAGGGTCATCAAAACCGCCGGCATAACGTGTTGCTTCGTCCACGCTCAACATACGTGCACTTACAGAAGACATCTGATTTAAAGGCTGTTCTTTGTTTACGTTAGGCCTCACTACCACATCTTTAAGCATAGTGGAACTTTCTTTGAGGTTTACAGCCAGAAAAGTTTCTTTAGCCGCTGACACCACCATTTCCCTAATAATAAAGGGTTCGTATCCTACCATTGACACCTTAATGTCAAACCTTCCCAAAGGAACTGATTGGATAGTGAAATTTCCGGATTCGTCGGCTGTGGCTGATTTTAAGGGATTGGAATTAAGTATTACTATCGTAGCATAGGGTAGGGGAAAGTTTGATGAATTATCAATTACTGTTCCCCTAACTATTTGGGTAGATAGTTGCGCAATGGAATACATTGAATATGTAAAAAGCAAAAGTACCATTAAATTAAATCTGTTTCGTTTCATGTTGATTGAGTTTAAAAATGTTTGTTTTTTTTTGGAACAAAATTATTCTAAACTCATAGTTACTACAATACTGATTTATCAGTAATTAAATCACAGGAATGGAATAACTTCGACTTAAACCCAATAACAACTTTTGTTCTATGCTCTTTGCTCTGATATCTTCTTATATCAAACCCAATTTAGATGCAAAAACCACAGCTTCTATTGAATTGTTTGCACCCAGTTTTTCGAGGAATCGTTGACGGTGAGTGTTCACTGTATGAACGCTTATGGCAAGCTTATCGGAAATTTCCATGCTCAAAAATCCATCTTTTACCAATTGTAAAATTTGAACTTCTCTTTTTGTTAATCCCAATGAAATATCTTCAGATATGTTTTTTGAATCGTCGAGTATTGGAATAGTCTTTCCTGTTCTGAAGTTAAGTAATTGACTCTTAAATACGTCGTTGCTTTCTTGATTGGGCGAAATGTCGATGGTGCTCATAATCAGCCACATATTTCCACGGGCATCCATTTGCAAAGATTGATGCTGTTCAATTACCCTAACATACTTATTGTCGGAATTCAAAACCCTATATTCATTGATTAGCTTATAATTTGCTTTTTCGTCGTCCGAAAACTGATTAAAAAGCTTAAATAATAGAATCCCATTTTTCATCAGGCTGACATAGTCATCAGTGAAAATCTTTTGATCCAAAAATTCTTGCCCACGCTCCAATATTTCTTTCAAATCGTAACCTAGCAAAACGCCAAAATTGGGGGAATAAAACAAATGTTCTTTTTTGTTGAGATCGAATATACTCACACCACTGTTGCTGATGGTAGCAAGCGACTGAAGTATTGGTATTTGCTTTTCGAAGATTGAATAATCTAAATCTTCTGCTCGGTATGTATATTTCGACAACTCAGCTGAAAATGCAATTGCAAGTTGTTCAATATCTGATATTTTCATAACTTTAATAAATTTACTGCTACAAATATAAATCAATATATAAAAATTCGCTTGTCTTTTTTTTCAATTGTGTTTCATTATTTCGTATATTTATTTCTTTTCTAACACTTTATCAAATCGGCTATCCATACAAACGCTCAAGTCTGTTGTTACAAATTTTCCATTGAAAAACAAACTAAAAATGGTTGCAGGAGTCGGTGCTGATAATGCTTTTCCTATTGTGTCCAGTTTTATTAACGTTAAAGGCAGGTTTCTTTTTGCGGCTGTTTCTGTCAATGATGTTGTTACATGAAATTCAGAAAATGGACAGCGATTTGAGTAGTAAGCCACTAATCCATTTTTGTCTGCACATTCACCCGATTTTACAACTTCTTTGAATGTTGGATTTTCTGCTTTCGGGTTTATTTTTCTAACGAGCAAACTAAATCCCGAACTCAACTTTTCGCAGCTTTCAAAACCGTTTTTCAATAGCCATTTGGTATCACTCATAAAGTGAAACTTACTGGTGCCAACAACTGTTACCAAACCGTCTTTTCCTTGATTCTCAGCATCCTCGAGTGCAAGTCGCAATAACTCTTTACCATAACCTTTTCCTTTATATTGGCCTGATACCCAAAAGCAATTCACCAATAAATAATTTGGTGCATTAACTGGCACCCAGCCTTTTTCGGCAGGACAGTATTCAATAAAAACTTTTGCACGTGCATCAATTCTGCAAAAAACATAGCCGTTGTCAAATTCTTTTCTTAACCAGTTCTTTTTAGCTTCGTAACTGTTAGCATATTTTTTGTCAGAAAACGCGCAACAAATATGCTCTTTGTCAATATTTGACTTGTCAATACTTATAATTTTTTCCATAATTCATCATTTTAAAAAACGATTGATTAATACACTCAAAAATCCTATAGACTTACACAATTTAAGTTGATTTTTTTTTAAAATTTTCACTTTGCTACTTCAACCCAATTTTTTAATGATTTGGCTTATCAAAAAAAGCTACCAATAAACTTCATGAAAAAGTATAAAGTAGCAATCAAAACAGAACTAATCTTGATTAATAAAAGCTTTAGTTATTTTACAACTTTAAACCGTAATACCGTTTTCAATTTTTCAGCCGCCACTTTTCGTGCATCCGATAAATATATCTCGCGGTGAGTTTGTGCTATTCTTGTAAGATTATTGGCTTCTGCAAATTCCTTCATTTTTTGGAAACTAACTGGTTCGCTATCGTAACTTCCTTCGTGAAGCATTTGTACACAAAGTCCATCTTCAATTGCTTCAAACTTCACTTTTTCCAATAATGGATGAGGCTTTTTCTTAATGGTTCGAGTAATTGCTTCCTTAGCAAATTCAGGGGTAACAAAGTCCGGTTGGCGCATCATGAGTTTGAAAATCAATGCGTTTTTATCCAATGTGCCATCATAATTCTTATTTGTTTCCTCATCAATATCCCAAACGCCCTCGAGCGGAAAAACAGTATATTCTTCATAATTTTGAGGTGCAAAGCCTTGTTTTGGACTCATTTTTATGGCGTAAGATAATGAATATAAAACACCTATGTAATCTGCAAAAAAAACATCGTTCGGGTTTCCCTTTCCTTCGATGGTGAAGAAATTGAATTTTGGAGCTGTAACGATTTCCGGTTTGTTTTTAGGCAGATAAAACTGCTTGTCGTTCTTTTTCCAATCGTGTTTCATGGCTTTAAAATTATATTTCTGTTTAGCTCAGTTTCTTTACAATATAACTTGCCAAAAATGCTTCGAATAAACTTAACGGCACAGCATACAATAGCAATCTAAAAGGAAGTACGCCCAAATTGCCTGAACTAATCCACATCAATACAAAGCCTACAAACCACGATAGCAGCGTAGTTTGTACCAACGAAAATTTCTTTCCAATAATGAAAATGGCAATAGCAAAACATAGTGACCACAACCCCCAAACTGCACCATTGATTGGTTCGGATGGAAATACAATTCCAAGATTTTCAAAATGTGTTGTCCAATAAGTCTTTAGAAGAAATTCATTCCTTCCAAATTCTGAAATACTAATCCATAGCATTGCCAAAACAATTGGCAGAATTGTGTTTTTTAGTGTTTTCATAAATTTTACTTTTTTACTTTAAAAATATTTATTTGTTATTTCTCGTTTAAATGTATGATTTCGAATACAAAAATAGTACAATTTCTCAATATTTTCTATTTCTGAAGCGGCAATATCAATTTCTCTGCGTATTTATTTAATTCAATACCTGTTTTTAATAATTTGAAGTCTGAGCATCGTTTGCCTATAAGTTGTATTCCAATGGGTAATGAATCGGAACCTAACGAAATGGGCATAGATAAAACCGGATTTTCGGTAAGGGTAAAAGGAATGGTATACCCTTGAGTAGCCATATAATAGTGTACTTTTTCATTGTTTGCAAGCAAAGGTTCGTTGTAAATACTGAAAGTACCATAATTTTTGGTTGGGACGTGGTGATTGAAAGCTTTAGTGGAACTTACTGGACAAATAAAAACATCATACTGGCTCAGAAAATTATCCATTTCGGTAATCATAGTTTCCTGTATATTTACAGCCGTCATATATTTCTCAACCGAAGTTGGTTTTACGATATTTTGATGCATGGGTACGTCTTTCAAAACGCCTTTTGTAAATGGCAAACCCATCCATTTTACAAAATTTGAAGTGCTGTATCCTCCCTGCATACCTACAAAGCTACCCCAGGTTTTCCATGCTTTGTTAAAATCAATCGGTGGCGTAATTTTATTGCATTTTGCCCCTGCTTTTTCCAACTTCGAAATGTACGCTTTTATCTTTTCTTTTATCTCATTATCAACGGCTACGCTTCCAAATTCGTCGGTCCAAGCGATGGTTAACTCCTTGATATATATCGAGTCTGAACATCTGTTTAATGCAATTATTCTTTTATCATTTTCAGTATTTCCGGCAATAATGTCCATAGCAAATTCCAAATCTTCGATATTACGCGCCAAAGGACCAGCAACTGCCAATGATTTCAAACCATTTACTTTTTCTTTCGGGTCGGTCTGAATTCCTTGAATAGAAACAACTCCGAATGTTGGTTTAAAACCATAAACTCCACAATAAGCCGACGGAATTCGCAAAGATCCTGCAAGGTCGTTACCAAACGAAAGCGGTGTCATGCCGGTTGCTAATGCCGTAGTACAACCGCCGCTGCTTCCACCACATGTTTTGGTGGTGTCCCACGGATTATTTGTTGTGCCAAAAACGGGATTGGTGGCTTGCATGTCCATAGCCAATACCGAAAGGTTCGTTTTTCCAATAATGATAGCACCTTCCGCCAACAGCAACTTCACAATTTCTGCATTTTCGGTCGGTATATTGTCCTTTAATGTCAAATATCCAGAAGTGGTTTTTATTCCCTTTGTTTTGTAATTATCTTTTATCGTAATGGGTACGCCGTGTAATTTTCCCCAAATCTGACCTTTTGAAAGGGCAACATCAGCCTCTTTAGCTCGTTTGAGTGCCTCAGTTTTATTGAGTGTAATAACAGCATTGTACATACTGTTGTATTTTTCAATTTGCGAATAGAAAGCTGTAACTACTTCGTATGAAGTAAGTTCTACGTTTTTTATCTTTTTTGCCAAATCTTGTGTCGACAAAAATAAAATTGTGTTCTGTGACATAATTTGTACAATTATAATTAAAATGGTGATAATAAATATGTTCTTTCTCATAAAACGAATGAAAAATTTGACCTCAAAGATATAGCATTGTAACGGTTTTATGAAAAAAAACTTACTGAACGGAGGAAATGGCTGACGAACGAACTAATATAAAAATATTCTACCAAATTATTTCCAAAAATTACAATTGTACCATGTTATTATGAATAAATATCCACGAGAAACCCCATGGATATTTTCATTAAATTCCTCAATAATTATCAGTTAAAATGTTTTTTAGAAGTCAAAAATCAAATCATTCTTCTACTACTTTCTTTACATTATCTTCGGGATATCGATCAATTAAATAATTATAAGGATCAATTCCAACTTGATATGGCAATTCTTTTGTTTTAAAAGTAAATGTATTTTCCTTCTTGGTAATCTTAAAACGTTTTAAAATCAACACTTTTCCCATATTCAGTTCGTTTTCCGTCTCTGCAAATACGCCGATATCAATGAAGTCAGCTATGGGTTGGTTGGTTTCTTTGCCAAACGAATCGGCTCTAAATTTCTCTGAAATGGTTTTAATAGTAACTTCATATTCTTTTTCAATTTTCTTATAGTTAGCTTCCATGACTCGATTCGAGAAAAGTGTTATGTGCTCAAAAATATCATCGATGATATACTGCAACGAATAGGGTGTAACTTTTCTGAAAGCCTTAACGGCAGATATTGAAGTAGGATACGGTGGTTCTTTATATGCGAATGTGTCAATTAATGACCGCAAAGCTACATTTACATTGTTTTCTCCTATCATTTCTTTGAGGTTGTACATGACCACGCTTGCCTTTGCGTAATGAATATATTGTTGCGATTCGGCTTTCATTAAAGGCTGTTCTGCCTCCAATTCGTTGCCTCTTCCACTAAGGTAACTATTCATTTCGTATTTCAAAAACTTCTTCATTTTATCCTTTCCATATTCCTTTTCCATTACCATTAAAGCTGAGTATTGCGAAAATCCTTCGCTCATCATTTCGCTACCTTGCATATCGGCACCACATACCTGATGCGCCCAATATTGATGTCCAATTTCGTGTGCCACAACATAATATACCAAGTCAATATCTTCTTTTGTAACATTTCGTAAATCGGTAATAAAACCTATTCCTTCGCCGTAAGGCATGGTTCCCGGAAATGATTGAGCAAAGTTTGAATATCTTGGAAATTCGATAATTCTGCATTGTTTGTGATAGTATGGACCAAAATTTTTGGTGTAATATTCCAACGATTTTTGCATGCTCCTGAGCATATTAGGGACATTGTAATCGTGTTGTTTTATGTAATACACTTCCAAATCAATTCCATTCCATTTTTGTCGAGCTATTTCATATTTAGCCGAAATAAATGTATAAAAATTCAACGACTTGTGATCTAAGGTGTATTTGAAGTATTTTTTTCCATTTTCGCTCCACGATTTTATTAACGAACCTGGAGCAATCGCAATTTGATCAGCCGATGTGCTTATTGTAGTAGTTACATTTACCCAGTCGGCATCATTTGTAAAATAAGTATTCGCCCTTGCTTTAAAATTATTTTCATCAAGTTTGGGCATCCGATTCCTTTTGGGTAAGTCAAATTTGATTCGTTTGTTTTTATCTGAAATCTCGTAATCTTTGTTGTAACCAAAACTTGGTAAAATATCTTTCGAATTAAAAAACGTACCATTTTGGGTAAGTTGGGTAAAACTTACTTCGTTTTCGAACCCTTTGGTAATCTTATAATTATCAATTCTTATTAAAATTGAATCGTTTGGTTTTAAAGGCTTGTCTAACTGGTAAATCCGATATTTTAAATCGTTGTTTCGTAGTTTTATTTTACTTCCGGCAATGGTTATGATTAAACTATCGCTAACTTGAGGCATTGTAAAGTGTATCTCGCTAATTTCTATGTTCGAAATGTTTCGTGCCCAAGCATCAATATGAATACTCATACACCGTTCGTAAGGCGATATATCGATGTTGAAATTCAGATTATAATAATGGGGTTGAGTTGTATTTTCATATTTCTTAAAGGTTTTTTCATAAGCAATTTGTTTATTTTCTTGCGTATCCTCAGCATCGTATTTATTGATTATTTGGGTATTATAAAATACATAACTGGCACATAAGGCAAACAATACAATGGATGCAGACACATAATATTTGTTTCTACTCAACACTTCAATCGCGTTTTTCATTCGGTAATTAAATCCCAATTCCTTTCCTCTAATGTAAAATGAGAATATTACAAATACTATAACAATGGAAGCCAATATCCAGTAGATATTAAACCAAACTAATGCGTCAACATAAGGACCAAAACCATTCATATCGGAATAAATTGCACTTGGCGTACTGCCAAATATAAGCATATTGGAGGTTATATCAAATAGTTGCCAAATAAATACATTTAAAATGACAAATACAACGAATGAAAAATATGCGACATATCGGTTGTTGATAATATACTGGAAAAATAAGGCTATAACAATTAAAGTTGCAAATGTGAAGAAATCGCTTACCAGAAGTGATTTAAAATACACATCGATTTCATAATTGGTATATCCAAAAGCAGTTTGAGCGATCATTCCCACAAATATTCCCAACATTAAGACAAATTCTACAACCACAAGCAAGGCAATTAACTTTGATGTAAACAGCAAACCTGATTTTACAGGTGTGGCATCTTGTATCTCGTTCATTTTATAATCTCGGTCTTTCCATACCAATACTCCCGGATAGAAAGTAATTATCGCAATAATGTATAAATAGAACGAACCTTTTATTTGATCTATAACACTATATGTAACAGGATATTGATCGGCTCCATAATTGGTAGTAAAACTGGTTAAACTAGTAATTAGATTTATTAATCCAATGCCAATAATGATAATAAATGTGGGATTCTTGATAATTGTATGGGTCTCGAATTTTATTAAATACCAAAGTGCTTTAAGCGAAAAAACATTTGCCCTATTAGGCTTATAAGCTATATTTGAATTGAATATCTTTGCTTTTTCATCTACTTGTTTCGATTCTTTTTTTACTTTCTCTTTTTTGGTACTGAACGAGAATTTAAGATAAGATACAAACAATATTACAAAACTGATGCTCAACCAAACTACTCTATTGAATAAAAATTGACCCGATAGAGCTACTGCATTCAAGTTCTTTTCGTCAACAGTTAAATATTTCGATAATATTCTTTCGGGTCTTAAACCAAACGGATCGAGTATGTTAGCCAACCACTCCTTTTCAATATCTTTTGTAAAGCCCAATGAAACAATATAAAATACCAAAATTAACATTGATCCAATAAATGAAACTATATTACTCCTGAAAAGTACAGCGAGCGAATAAAGTAATACACCTACAATAATGGTATTTGGGATAGCAAAAGTGATAATACCCTGCAAATGCCCTGACCATATTATATCACCATACCTACTCGGCTCCACCCACGGCATAAATGGTCCAATGATACTTCCTAAACTTACTCCAAGCAGCGGAATGACTGAAATTATTACAGCACCTATGAATTTTCCAAAATAATAGTCACGCTTTTTAATGGGCGAAGAGAATACAAACTGATGCATGTTATACTGAAAGTCACGATTAGCAGTTGAATTCATAAATGCTGTTGTCATCAGTAAACTCATTATCGACATAATACCGTAATACATCTGAATAACGTAAGGAGCATTTTTATGCACACTACCTACGCCACCCCCAATAGAAATGTTATCAGTGGAAATAGCCCCAAAAATAAGTAAGGTGTTGACAAGGAGAAATATCCATAGCATGGGCGAATGAAGCCAGTATTTTAATTCATATTTTATAAATTTCCACATAACTTTATCATTTATCGATTAAATTAACTGGTTTATTTTTGCAAAAAATACATCTTCGAGGTTTTCTTCAGTTTTGCTGAATCCACTTTCTAATTTATTATCCGAAAAAACATGAATATGTGGCTTTCCGCCAACTAATTTATCTGATATAATCTGATATTTTTCTTTGTATTCAGCAAGTTCTGATTTTTCTACTTTTCTCTCCCATACTTTGCCTTTTATTTGTTTCAAAGTGTCGTCGGTGCTTCCACTATATAGCAGTTTTCCTTGATTGATTATTGCCATTTGTGGGCACAAAACATGTACATCCTGTACAATGTGAGTTGATAAAATGACAATAATATTCTCGCCAATTTCACTTAAGATATTATAAAATCGATTCCTTTCTCCAGGATCTAATCCAGCTGTTGGCTCATCCACAATAATAAGTTTTGGAGTGCCAATTAAACACTGAGCAATTCCAAATCGTTGGCGCATACCACCACTATAACTGCTTACATTTTTTTTACGATGTTCGTACAAATTCACTTTATTCAGTAAGTTATCAATCATATCCTTACGTTCGTTGAGTTTATTAAATCCCTTCAGCACAGCTAAATGATCTAATAAATCAATGGCTGAAGTTTTTGGATATACTCCAAACTCTTGAGGCAAATAACCCAACACTTTTCGAAGTTCGTCTTTATTGTTCAATACATCGATATCGCCAAACTGAATGGTACCACTGTCAGCATTCTGTAGTGTAGCTAAAGTGCGCATTAACGACGATTTACCTGCCCCATTTGGACCAAGCAAACCAAACAAACCCGTATCAATTGTCAACGATACATCGTTAAGTGCATGAACTCCATTACTGTAAGTTTTCTGTAAATTAGTGATAATTAATTGCATAATTTTAATTATAGTTTTTAAGCAGTGAATAAAATAGGAGGCTTTTTATAAATTGTTTTAAAAGAGCATTATGAGAAATAAATATTAGTAAAGAGAAAAAATTAACAAACTGGTTTTTCATGAGGGTAATTCTAGCGACTGAATTTTATTTAAAATAAAAATTTTTTACAAAAAAACTCACGCCATAATTGCCAATGTTCTAATTTTATATGCAAATATTGTAAATCTATTTTATATAAAAATTACCATAATGTAAATAATCACATTTTGCCTTTTCTTATTTACTTTTAAAAACCCTGAACACATTATTGATATTATTCGACGCTAATACCAGGAATGCTTTTCAACAATTCTGCCCCGTATAAATTCGGCGTATTATAACCATTTTTGAAATCATTCTGGATTATTTTGGATGCAATGGCAATTAATGTATATGCGGTAAAAATATATGCTTCTGGTCCATACAAAATACTTGTTGCCTTTTCTCCTTTTGAATTTATTACTTCAGCATAGCAAATGGTGTTTCCTTTTTGAAGTTGCTTGTCTGACGGACCTACTGGCAAAAAGTTGATCAATCTTTTTAGCATAAGATCTCTTAAGCAAAGTAGTTTTCCGTGCATCATTTTAATTATAAAAACCGGAAAATTTGAAAATGTTTCAATGTTTTGGATGCCGGTAGATAACTTTGCAGAGAACAAATCGGCTCGCCACGGATTATATACCAAATTAAATTTCAGGTTATTTGCTTGTAAAACAAAGGATTTAAAAGCTGGCATGGCTTTTTTGTAAAATCCATTTTCTAAAACAACACCCTCCTTATTTATATCTGCCAGAATTGTTTTTAATGTTCCTCGCGATGCTCCACCATTGGTAACATACGCAATTTTGAGATGGGTTGCATCAGGTAGTTTTTGCTTAGCTAAATTAGCTACCAAATCTGTAGGAACAACTCCAAATCCAGCTCCGGGCATTAACATAATATTCGCATTTTTAGCCATTTCGTTAAATTTAAAAACAGCTTCCAATTCGGGCATTTCGCCTGCAATATCTATATAATGCGTTCCATTTTCGATACAAGCCTCCACCATTTGTATGTTTGTAAACTTAAATGGTCCGGCAAGGTTTATAACCAACTTAATATCTTTAATATTTTCAATCACTATGGATTTGTAATCCAAAGAAAAAACGCGAAGGGGATAATTGGTAACAAAGCTATTTCGAGAACCCAAAACAATATCGAAGTGTTGATTTTGTATCGTTTTTAGAAATAGCTGTCCCATAAAGCCCCCTGCACCGTAAACCAAAATCTTATTTTTTTCCATTTTCAATGCGTTGTTTTAGGATTATATTGTGCTGCTCAAATGCTATTTTCATCTTTGCCAGCATCGATGCAGGGATAAAATAAGAAAAAAGCCCCGTAAAATACTCTCCATGTAATAGTTTGGTTTGATATTCGGAGATTATTTCTAGCTGATAATAATGTTTCCCTGCCATCAAAAAATCAGCCAATTGATTTCCTTTCCATACCAATTCCCTATTTTCTTTATAGCTCAAAATAGTAGGATGATAGGTTTTTCCCAATGGAACGATATATGTAGAAATTTGAAAACCTTCTTTCATTTCACCTTCCAATGCTCCTACAATAGGGTTCCATTCAGGATATTTTTTATAGTTGGTTAATTCCTTCCAAACATTGAGGGCGGATGTATTAATTATAATTGAGGTATGATACTCTTTCATTTTAATGTGCTTTATCTTGCAATTTTCGAGTTATTTTTACAACTAATGCTCTTGGTGTAAATCTCACCAAATTTGCCATCAACCAATTCATAACACTGTGAATAGCTACGGTTTTTCCATTCATCATGGCTTTATAGCCATATTCCGCAACTTCTTTTGAAGAAGGTAATTTTTTACCTTTTACCAATGCACTTTCTTCCATGGCTGCTGCTGCCTGAAAACCACTTTCGGTTGCTCCGGGACAAAGTGCAGTAACGCTTATACTCTTATCAGATACTTCATTATCAATAGCTTCTGAAAAACTTAACACAAAAGCTTTTGTTGCATAGTAAACTGCCATAGTAGGTACCGATTGAAAAGCTGCGGTTGAAGCCACATTCATTATTCTACCTTTTCTGCGTTGTACCATATCCTTTAAATACAATTTAGTGAATTGTGTCAAAGTAGTAATATTCAGATTAATCATTTGTAATTCTTTGTTCCAATCAGTTTCAACGAACATTCCAAAGTCGCCAAAACCCGCATTGTTAATTAAGTAATCAATTTGAATATTTTGTTTTTTGGTTTCATCATATACCTGTTGAGCTGCATTTTGCTCCGATAAGTCTTTACCAATAACGAATACTTTGACTTTAAACTTTTGCTCCAATTCCGTTTTAAGTACTTTTAATTTAGTTTCGTTTCTTGCCACTAAAACTAAATCGTCACCTTTTGAGGCGTGTATTTTTGCTAACTCTAATCCTATTCCATTAGAGGCTCCTGTAATTAAAGCTGTTGCCATATTTTTAAAATTTAAAATTTTTCTACAAAAATACAATATGATTTACAAACCTAAAACATTAGAGTGAAGTCTATACTTGTATTTTTTTATAATTAATTGCTTATATTTGCACAATGTTAATAAATGAATTATCAAAACGAACAGGCGTTACCGCCCATACAATCCGATTTTATGAAAAATCGGGATTAATAAAAGGTAAAAGAGACGAATGTGTAACATCTAACAATTATTTTCATTATGATGTTCAAACAGTTTAGAAATTAAAATTGGTGCGCGATGCAAAATCAATTGGTTTTACAATAAATGAAATATCCCAATTAATGGACGCATGGTACAATAATAAAATAACAAATGATGAAAAATTGGGAGTTTTAGACGAAAAGCTTTTGTTGATTGAAGAAAAAATTATTCAACTGCAAGAAATGAAACAAAGGATTATTCAATTTAAAATAATTGTGGAAACTGAAAGCTGTCACTAACATCTTAGCACCTCATAGGCAAAAAGCAAAAAAGTCATAAACTCGCTTTAAATGTATTCAATTATGAGAAAAATATTTTTAGTATTTGGATTTCTGTTTGTAACTACTTTAGGTTTTATACAAACTTGTACAAATCCTCTTTCCTTCTCTGACTTAATAGGTGATACCCTTGTAGAAAGCCCAATCTGGAAATAAACTTATGGTTATTACCAAAGATATAGTTGGAAATAAGGTAGTTGAAGATAGCAATGGTCAGAAAATTGCAACTTATGAAAAAGACATTTTTGGGAATATTGTTGTAAAAATTGGTAACGGCGAGAAAATTGCAACTTATGAGGAAGATATTTTGGGTAATCAAATTTTGAAAGATGGTAATGGACATATTAATGTAAACCTTATGAAAGAGGAATTTGGCAATTTAATATTCAAAAACGAGAAAGGTCAAACATTGGAAGAATTTTTAGCGAATTTTTAAGAAGCTATTGAAAAATAGTAATTTCGAAACTTGGATTATAGAGCAATTTATTAAGAGTATAAAGAAATAAGTTTTTTATACTATTTCTTCGAATACCATGCTAATAATATTCTTCGTAAACAAATTTGAAATACTTTAAACTCGCTTTTTCTAATGAAAAAGGCTTACTTTAAGCACTTTCCAACATTGTGTTTCTCCGTTTTTCAACACAATAATTTATTTAAAATTTGTGCACCAATGCAAGCCACAAATTAGGAAAAATTACTAAATAGGGAAAATGGTAGATAAAGCAGTAGTTCTATCTGATAAACACAATTATTAATGTTACTATCAACATCATCTTTATTTACAAAATTTGCCAACAATAGTAACAGTAACAACACGTTTAGATACATGTACAGTCCAAAAAATTAAAATTAATTTTTCATTTTAATCGAAATGTTTTTTTCTAAATCACTATACTTAAATCTCAACTTTTCAAAAGATGGCATGCCAGAGAAAAGTGATAATTTTACAGCCATTAGAGAAACCCAACGGTTCGCTGGGCATTCCCAAACTGTGGTCGATGTGACCATTTGAATTCTGGTCGTGAACGATAATGGCTGCATACTCTCCGTATTCAAGATGTGAAAAAACGACAACAGCTTTGTAGTTGGCAATTGGGCTTTTTAACACCTTGAAGGGTTCTGTGGGAACTTTATCGGTTTTGCGAAATAATTGTACTAATACCTGTCCTGAATTATCGGCAAATCCGCTTAAATTGAATATGAGATTGTCCGTTTTTTGTTGTGCTTGAACCGAGATATTGAATACTGCAAAAAGCAATACGATTGATAGAATGACAATTAGCTTATTCATGTTTTTTTTTGTTTGTTTTTATTCGTAAGACAATGCTTTGTGAGTTGGAACTAAAATTGCCGATTTAGCTGGAATTTGGCTCGCTAACCATCCAAATAAAATGGTAACCACTACTGTAATTACAAATCCTAAAGGACTAAAGGCATATTGAAGTACGGCTTCTTTGCCCAACATCAAATTTCCGAAGAAAATGGCTGCTAATTTACTTAATGGCACCGATAGTATTAAACCAAGTCCGATACTCAAAATACTGGTAATCATACCTTCCATTACAAACAGCGAGTAAATCTTTTGAGGAGTTGCACCAATGGCACGCATTACACCAATTTCGCGCGTTCGCTCCATAATATTAATACCCGTAGCCGATGCCATACCGATAGCACTTACCATCAATACCAGAAATGATAGAAAAACAATGGTCATGAGTATGATATTCAAATGGTCGTAGATAATTTTCACCCTTTCTGCTTGCGACATCACGTAAAGTACCTGAAAATCAGTAGATACAATGGCTTTTTCAATATTTTTCTTCATCGCTATAACATTTTCATAATCATTTGTTTTAGCAACAAATAATATATTGTTGACCAAATGGTTCGGATTGAAAACTGCATCATATTTATCAATATCCATATATACTTTTGCCTTTTCAAACTGCTCGGAAATGCCCACTAATCGGGTTTTGATATTTTGGTTTTCGATGGTCAATATCACTTCCGAACCTAAAGCTGGTTGTTTGTAAATATCCCAAGCTTGTTGGTTCATTACAATTTCATTATCGGACGACATCGCTAGCCATGAACCTTGAATCATTTTCATTTTAAGCAAATCGGTATTGGTTGGAAGAGCCACAATTCCTGCACCTTTATTGGTAGAAAGCAGTTTAGATTGTATTTCGCCCCTACCGCCGTTCCACATTTGAACGAGTTTCACGTTTTCAAGCGACTTGAATGGAAGTAGCGCCTCTTCTCGTGAAACTTGTTTACTAAGCACCACTTGCACATCGTAGCGCATTTCGTTTTTTACATCCGAAAGCAGATTGTATAAGGATTGCCTCACATTGAAACCAGTGCTGAAAATTGCCACACCCAATGCCATAGCTAATATTGTTACCGCCAGTCGCCCACTATTGCGCATTGAATTTCGGGCAGCCAATCTAAAGGTATTCGAAAAATGCGACTTTTTAAATGCTTTAGATTCGCGTGAATTTGCATTCTGCGAAATTCCATAATCGCTTAAGGCTTGTTTCACCGATATAGCCGTGCCTTTGATTAAAATAGATAAAGACAAAACTACGGGCAGAAATAAACTGGCTGCAATTAAAATAGCGTACACCGACAGGGGAATAGTAGTAGTCAGAATGTTGAAGTTCAGCTTAGTTGCCACGAATTGTGAAAATGCACTTCCACTAATAACTGATAATGGCACTGCAATTATTCCTGCTATAAATCCCATCAACAATAGCATAGCAATATAGATTTGAAAAATCTGAAATTGCGAACCACCAATAGCTTTCAGAATACCGATTTGGCGAACTTGACTTGCCATAATCGACCGCATAAGTTGCGAAACCAATACTGCACCCATGATAAAAGCCAGTAAACCTATTGTTCCAATCAGGAAAATCAAGGTGTTTAATTGCCATTGGTGTGGATGCTCGTTGAATAGGGGTATTTCCACAGAGCTAATGACGATTCCTTGTGCATTTAATTTTTTCACCAAGCCATATGAAACCCGTTTTACATCATCTGAGGAATATACATTGTTTAGACGAATTATCATTCGTCGGTTAGAAGGTAAACCCGTAATTTGGCTGAAACTTTTTTTATCGGTATAAGCATAAACAAATGCATCCTGAGTGGCGGGAGCTTGTGCAGGGTCAAAACATATACCACTAACAGTCACTTGCGTAATTTTGCTTCCAATACGTACACGTGGGGAATCACCTGTATCAATTGATGTTACACCTTTGCAATCGCGTTCCATCAAGATGGTTCCTGAATCTGGAATCTTCTTTCCTGTTTCGTAGAAAATTCGCGCCTGTTTCATATCATCAAAATTGTCAACGCCATAGAGAAAAAGCGGAATCCATACGTTCGGATAAATTTCGACGCGTTGCAATGTAAAATCGCGGAGTTCAGCCGTTTCAACTTCGGGAAGGTTGTTGAATTGCTTCAAATCAAGCTTTTCAAACCGATCCGAGTGCAAAATCAATTGACTTGGAATAGTACTTTGATAGTTGGCATTCAGATCGTTAGTCATAATAAAATTAGACACATATACCGTACCTACACCCCAAATACCCAAAACCAATGCAAAAACCACTAACAAGGTGCGCTTAGGACTTATCAGCAAGTCACTGAAAGCCTTTTTTAGTTTCATATTCATAGCTGTAATTTTTTAAGTAGTTGGAATTTCAATTTCACCATCTTTGAGGTTCACAATGCGACGGTATTTCAGATCCGTATTTTTCTCGTGCGTAACCACAATAACAGTTTTTCCCGACTGTGCTAAGTTACTGAAAATAGCATTGATGGAGTCAGCAGTTTTACTATCGAGGTTACCAGTTGGTTCGTCGGCAACAATAATTTCAGGATTATTAGCCAATGCCCGTGCTATGGCTGCTCGCTGTTGTTCACCACCGGATAGAGTCGACGGCATCTTATTTGCCTGTTCGGCTATTCCCACTCGCGTTAAAAGTTCGGTAACCCTATTGGCACGGTTGGCAGCCGGAATTACATCCACAAATTCCATGGCAAGTAATAAGTTTTCGCTAATGGTAAGCGTAGGAATTAATTGAAAAAATTGGAATACAATACCGATATGCTGACCTCGCCATTTAGCTAGTTTACTCTCGCTTAACTCACCAATAGTCAACCCGTCAACCAATACTTTTCCACTAGTTGGATGGTCGATGCCTGTAATCATATTCAGCAAAGTAGATTTTCCGCTGCCTGATTTACCAGTAATAGCTAGGTATTCGCCTTTTTCAACGGTAAGGCTAACGTTCTTCAAAGCTGCAAAAGTTCTTTCTTTCGATTGATATTCCTTACTAACGCCTTGAAGGGAGAGAATGGGTTGATTCATGTTTGTGGTTATTTTTTATTAAAAATATTTGGTTTTACAAATTGAATTTGAATCCAAAAGTAGGAAATATGGAAATTCCATCTGCAAACATTTTACCGATTATTGGATTAAAACTTTCTCCGTTCACATTTTGTCTGTTCATTACATCTGCAATATCAATAAAAGCAATGATTCCTAGCTGATTAATCTTAAACATATAATCGGCGCGAATATCCAGACTAATAAAATCAGCTAAACGTTTTGTATTTTTATTAGTTATTTCGGCTGAATACCGAATTTTATTGGGGTCATTAAATATATTGGTATGAAAAATATATTCGTTTGCAGGTTTGCCTGTTGCATAACGGAATTTTGTTGAAAGTATCCAGTGTTTATCCGGTTTGTAACCTATTAAGAAATTAACCTGATTGGGTTGACTGAAAGCAAAATTGTATTCACCCAATCCGTTGTTATCATTTCGTTTACTTTGCATGTAGGAATAGCCAATTTGTCCATGAACTTTTTCTGTTAAACGTTTTGTAACATTAATATCCAAACCATACGCATTTCCGGTTCCTGAATTGTTTTGTTCTACTTTTCCTGATTCCGGACGTACAACCATATTATCGAAATTTTTATACCAAGCTTCGATAGTCAATCTTAAATCTGGAGTAAAGAATTTTTTATAACCGGCAATAAATTCGATAACTCTCTCATTTTTCAGTTTGAATGAATCTGGCTGGTCAGCAATTTCAGAATTGACAGGATCCTGATAAAATATACCTGTTGCAAAATTAATGCTGTTCGATTCGTTCAACCTGTAACTACCGCTTAGTCGGGGTGAAATGGTGTGTTGATCGGCAAAGCCTGTATAATCGTAACGTAATCCGGCATTTACTGAGAATTTTTCGGAAATTAGAAATGAATAGTTCATATACGCTGAAGCATTGTTAGAATGTTTATTCACATCCACGTTGAAAAATGCAGGTTCTACAAGCGTATAATACTTTAGTGGATTTGAACTGTTATCGCCGGTATTAAATACATAAGAAGTATCGGTGCGTGATAAATTCCGAACATTACTTAAATTTACTCTGTCCAAATCAATACCGGAAATCAGGTTTGAACCATTTGAAAAACGAATGGTATGAATAGATCTGAAACCCAATTTTGATTCTGTGTAATCGGATGTTCTGACTCCGGCTTCGAAAGGAATATTGTCGGGGTTAATAAGTTTACCTGAAGCATCTGTTTGCGGATAAGACTTTCCAAATGAATTTATTGAGGTGAACCGATTGTAATATAAGATGTTTTTGAAATAGTTATTTTTACCGACAAGCGTTCTTAAATTGAGTCCGAGAATTGTATTGTTTTTGGTATTATCAATTATCAAAAGATTATTTAAATCTTTATCTTCCTTTACATTATCTGTTGTACGTTCGAAACTTTCAGGACTATAAATAGCAATTACCGAAAGTTTGTTTTTTGTGCCAATTTGTGAAGTTGATTTAAAAATAAAATCCTGATACTTCGGATGACCGAGATTTTTCATATCTGCAATATTTTCTACTGTTTGCAAATCCTGATATCTAGCCGATAGAAACAATCCAGTATTTTTAAAAATATAACTTGGTCCGTCGTAGTTTAAAGTCACTCCCATTAAATCGATCTGACCATCAATCAATGGATTTTCTTTGTTACCTTCCTTAATTCCTAATCCCAGATATGATGCACTTTTTCTTCCATATTGTGCATTAAAACCACCACCCTGAAACTCTGCGTTATCAATAACCCTTGGTGCAAAAATACTGAATCTTCCACCATTTGGATCGTTAAAGCCCGTCTCCGATGAAGGATACCCTTCTAGATGACCAACCTGTGAAACGGGAATATCATCAACCATATAAACATTATCGCGTGTTCCCTGACCTCTAGCTGCAATGGCAGAGTATTCACCACCACTGCTCGAAACACCCGGTAACATACCTATTGCCCTAAAAATATCACCCTGAGCTCCAGGATTGCGCGCGATTTCTTCCCTTGAAAAACCATAATTGGAAACAGGCGCCAATCTTACATTCTCGAACCGATGTGCTGTAACGGTAACTTCTTTCACGCCTATAGCTGCTTCTTCGATTTCAATTTCGAGATAGGTTGTCTTTTTACTGATAATCTGAACATCATTTATCTGCTTCTCCTGATACCCTAAATAATTTACATTTAAAAGGTAAGTTCCTTCAGGTATATCTTTTAAAATAAATGTTCCTGTTGAATCTGCAGAAATTCCTTTCTTGGTTCCTTTAATTAAAATAGTTGCACCTTCAAGTGCTCGCTTGGTAGTTTTGTCAATTACTTTACCCTTCATTATTCCCGACGGAATATTCTGGGAAAAAGCGGTTATTACAATTAAATTAGTTATAAAAAGTGTAATAATTTTGGATTGTAGTTTCATAATCATATTTTTTAAAATTATGAATACAAAAGTAGGGGGTATCAACGCCAACGAGTTTGCATTTCTTGCGATGTTATATGCAAATCTTGTGAATCCGCATTATTTCAACTTTATTGGAAATAAAAGATGGCGGTCAATTTCTTGATAAAATTTATCGGCTGGACATTCATCAAACTGCTCATAACAAATCATTTCCGAAATAACGTAGCCCATAATATCCAAATACTTATGGTTTAGTGCGAGCATTACATCTAGGGCATTATTTATGCTGCCTTGCATTTCATAATTAAGGTATTGTGCCTTCCTTACAGTTTGAAGATGTAAACCTTTGGGCAGTTTTGTGTCTGCATTTATCTCCATTCCGCATAAATATCTACATTTTTCGGGGGGAGTAATAAACGGAAAATCGAGCCATACACCAAAATATCTAGTAGTGGGAAAGATTAATCCACGTGGACGTGCCCATTGCAATAAATTTTGGAAAGCAAAAGTAATATTTTCAGGATGACTCAATGTGGTCTGAATACAAGCTAAGTGGAATGAATAAACAGTATTTACGGTAGGCGTTGAGGTCAATATTACGCTTTCAACCTTTTGCTGAATATTTGTTATTGGAGTTATCCATGAATCATTCGCCGTGTGCAGAAACTGATTTTTCTTTTTATTAATATCATTTAGTTTATCCGACGGAAGATTTCTATACAGATCCGCCGAAACGCCAAAATAGTTTTTAAATGCCCTACTGAATATAGAATTGGATGAAAATCCGCAATTTGCAGCAATCTCGTTGATAGGCAGTTGGGGAAATATTTTTATAGAATGTGCTGCCCTTTCCAACCGAAGCCTAATGACATATTGTTTAGGTGATTCCGACATAGAATCTGAAAAAATCTTCTGAAAATGAAATACTGAATAATTCCCAACAGCTGCCAGCGATTCCAACGACAAATCTTCCGCCAAGTGCTGATTGATATAATGTTGTACCTTGAGCATCATTTGCTCATATTCTGGTTTAAAGTAATGAGTATTTTTGTACATAAGTTGGGTTTTTTAATCAATTTTATTATACAAAAATACAGGTTTTTTTCTCATTAAAAATGAAAATGCTTATATAATTAATTTGCTAGTATGGAATTCTTATCTTAGAAATTATCAACCTAAAAATGAAATACCTCGTTATTGGATATATGTTTATTCCCTAACGAGAAATTAATCAAATTCTAAATATATTTTTTCTATTGATATTTAAGTCATTACAGACTAAATTTTATATTGTACTAACTACATTTTATGATGTTTTTAATATGTAAAGCCAATATGCACGGTTGTGACGGAACAATTGGTGTTACCACATAGTTGTAACTTCCCAATATTTAACTTCCCGAAACTGTGGTGGTATAAGCTACACCGAGCCAGGTCTTGATATACAATGGAAATTTAAACGGTTTCCACTTATACCAATCGAAAGCATTACAAGTTGGTTTGGATAATTCGTTTCCAGCCCTGCTAAATTATCGTTGGCGTTTTTGTAATTTTGAGCACCCAACTGCAAGCCAGCAAACCTTTGCTGATAGTTTCGGAAAAATAATACTCTCCAAATAATCCTAATGCACTGTTGATGCCCACATTCCAACCATTGTCGCTATTATCTTTATCTATCAGAAAATCAGGCACATCTATTGCATAAGTTCGAAGTCCAACAACAAAATGTTGGCTGTTGACGGGTTTGAACACAGAATTAATGCAGAACCCTCAATATAAAAGTGGAAAAGTCTGTTTCTGCCAAAATAGTGGTTTTATTTGAAACTTCGCTCTCATGAGCTTTCAACAAACTTGTTGTAAACTACTAATTGCAAAAAATAAATAGACGATTCTACTAAAATTTGTTTTCTTTTTTTAAATCATTTTACATTGTTAATAATATTGATTGTATTTAAATTTTTGTCTTGTTAAATTTCGGAAGTAAATAATTTAAAATCTATAACCAATATGAACCGTAGCAAAAGGAGTAAACTTTTGAATATCATATGTATAATTTCCTACAGTTGTATTGTGAATAACTTCAGAAGAAAATGCACCTTTCATTATACCTGTATATCCCAGACCAGCCCAAGGTTTTAAGAAGAAATGCTCCTTTTTGAAAGGATACCATTTATAACCGGCATTAATAACTACCATTCCCATATTTGTTCTATGTTTCTTTACTTCAGGAACATTATCATTTGTTAAATTTATTTCATTTGTAAATAGTTGTACTCCTACAAACCAGTTCTGATTAGCCTTTTTAAAATAGTACTCTCCTTCTATACCAAGCCCTTGATTTATTTTGTAATGCCAACCTTGATTTTTATTTTTTGAATTTGCATTGATTATTGCTTTTGGATAAGTACCTAAAGCAACGATTGCTAATCCATATACAAAGTGTTTGGAGCCTTTTGGTTTCCACCAAAGATGTCCACCAATTCCATTTAAAACAATTGGTACAATTGGATCAATTTCGAAAGAGAATTCTGATTTAGATTCTGCAAATTCATTCATAGGATTTTGATTTTCAATTGATTGCATTTTTGTATCAGTATCAAGCGCAAAAAGAGTTTTACTGTCCAATACATTTTCCTGAGAATTAACTAAAATTGCTGAGGAACAGATAATTCCCAATAAAAAAGAAGCGATTTTTTTGAATTTTGTTTTCATTTTCATTTTTTTTTAAATTAATTTGATTATTTCTATGTTTTGTAAATGTAAATTTCATCAGTTGCTGGATTTATGTTATACAAATGTTTTAGATTTATTTTAAACTTCCTGAACTTGCATATTATTTAAACCATTTTTCTCCTTACCATTTCTTACTACGTTTCGAATTGAGAGTATTCCAATCTAGAAATGTCCAATTGTATTTTGAAGGTGAAAATGAGTTAATTTCTCAAACAGCATTAAGAATTGATTTTTTGTAACAAAGCGTAAGAATTTCAATTTTTCTGACAACTTTAGAACTCTTTTGGCTTTGTACATTAAAAATGTTCGTGCTTTTTTGTTCTAATGAAATAAAAATCGAACTAAGTGTACTTGGATAAAAACTATTGACTTTATAATTAAGTGCTCATTTAAACTTTGAATCTCAAATCTAAACTTCTTGTATTGACTTCTTCTTTGGCAATTTCAATCAATGGCGGATTAATTTCAATTATTCCTAATTTGCTATTCCCATGGATATTTAGTATAGGTAATTTTAAGGGTACTGTGCCAAAATCAAGTACTTTCAAATTATTTGCGTCCTTTAAAATGGATTCTAAATCGGGAAGCAATATTCTGAATGCCACTCACTGTCTTGTGCTTTTAAAAATGCTGACATATTTTATTTATTTATTAATGTACATACTACATATTGTGAATGTGTAGATATTGGTAAAAAATTGATTTGTTCTAAGTAAATCATGTATTGATGTTTTCCTTAATTCTTTTTCATCACTTTTTCTATCTGCGATAAGGTTTCAATGATAATATTTTTTTGCACTATCTGGACTTTGACCTGTTGCATTCAGATCGAAATTGGTAAGGAAATTTAATTTCTGGATATTGTTTGCCAATAAAATATCATGCAAATTAATTTGATCGTAATCCTTGCAAATAGTACGCCTCAGTTGATACCTTTTTTCGATTCCAAAATACCTGCTGTCAAAATTGCTATATATAACAGTCATTTTAAAATTTGGAAAATTGAGTAATTCCGACATTACTTTTGCCGAAATATTCTCTGTTTCAACACCTTTGATATTTATCTGAAATAAATGTAATAACCAAAATTGTTTTAAAATGATAGAGAATTACAATAACTATATATTCACTATATTTTGTTTGCAAAGATAGATGATTGATTTGAAATTGCAAACAAATTTAGATACTTTAACACATTTATATACCAATTTCGTCATTTTTCTTAAGCTTTAGATCCATTTTGACTTTCAACAAATCGAATCTTCCGGTTTCCGAAATTTTGATTTTATTGTTGTTTTTAGAATTCCACTTTGTAACTGATAATAGGCAATATAAGTACCATTTTCGATAATTCAATTTCATTCTTTTTTAAATTGTAAATATAGCCGTTGTACGATGGTTCTGCCAACAGATTTTTTATTTGTAAAGCCCAAACTCCTGAATACTTTGGGGTATTTTTTCGGTAAGTAAGGGTTAAATCAACGTTTTGGGATGCAGGTAATTGAGCCGAAAAAGCATTAGAATCATCGTAATAGATAGATCTTTCCTGCATCGATTTCAAAACATCAACTGGATTTAACCTATCGCCTTCCATAAAATTTACCCTTGCATTCACTCCAAATACCCTATTGTTTTTCAAATTATACTCTTTCCCAAAAAGAATATTTCCCACGTAGCCTTTATCAAATCTGCTGTTTCGCCAAACCTTATCATCGCCTTGATATTCGGATTTAAAAACAGAACCGGTTACCAAAAAATAAAATCCTTTATTCAAAAATTGCTCTAAGGTAAAGTCAACACCATAATTCTTCCCCTTACTGTTGTTCTCTAATTGATTTCTGAAAGTCCAGTCCTGATTAAAGTTTATCATCGAAAAAGAAGTGCCGGCAATTCCGGGAATGTTGTATAAATGTTGATAATAGGGCTCCACTTTAAGTCGTGTATTTTCGTTTATACGCCAGTTGTAACCCAATACATATTGTAAGGAATGTGATAGTTCGAGGTTTTTATTTGGTAGTTCTACTCCGCCATTTACCTGTTTATTAATCATATATATTTTTAATTCTTCCAACTGACTATGCTTGCCGAATCCAAAACTAAGCGAATGATTTGGGATAAAATCCCAATTAAGACTTATGCGTGGGTCGAAGGTGAAATCCTTGTTGAGTTCAAAATACATGCTGTTAAATCCGGCAAATAAAGACAGGTTTTGCGTAACATTGTATTTCGTTTGGATGTAGTATTCCATCAAATTAGCATTGCCTTTTTCCTTTACGAAATTTTGAAATGTAGAAGGATTGTTATTCAATGTGCTGTTTAAGTCGATGTTATAAAACATCTTATGTAAATTTACACCTGTTTTGGTTAGTAAGCGTTCGTTGAATCTGTGGTTCAATAATGTACTGAAAATAACTTTCGAGGAATTGTCCTTCAAAAGCCAATTGGGACGAGCAATCATCGTGTTATCATATCGTTTTTCATCCATTGCATTGAGCGTACCACTTCCGGCAATGGTTGAATTAATGTATGTATTTTCACCCAATCTGTGTCGATAAGAGATGCCTGCAGCTCCCATTTTCAAGTTCCAATCAAAGAATCGTCTATCATCTGCCGAATTCCATTTAGTAGAATCTGTTACTTGATTTTTTAGCCAATTATCTGATGAGCCAATTCCCCACAATGAAAAACCGCCTCGATTGGTAGGAAAATTAAATTTAAAACTAATATCCTGATATTCGGGAATTCCCATATTTGGCGGTAACAATGCTTTTAAAATTCCAAAAGTTGAATATCTGTAATTGAATAAATAAGTAGCTTTTGAACCTTTTTTGAAAGGTCCTTCAGATGATAAATCGATACCTAAAAGTCCAATTTGAGCTGTATATTCACGTTTATCATTGTTTCCATTTCTAAACTTCATATCGAAAATTCCAGCCATGGCGTTTCCATATTCAGCCGGAAAAGCTCCAGTGAAGAAATCGGAATTTGCCAACATCTGACTACTGAAAACCGTAACTATGCCACCTCCCGCAACCGTTGCTCCTGCAAAATGATTTGGATTGGGAATATCAACACCTTCGAGCCGCCACGAAACGCCTTTGGCTGAATTTCCGCGAATAACAATGCCATTGTCGGTAATACTTCCCATAGTTACACCGGCAAACGATGATGCTAAACGAGCAGGGTCATCCAATCCGCCTGCATAACGGCGGGTTTCTTCTACCGAAAATGAACGTGCACTGATAGAAGCCATAGAGTTTAAAGCCCTGTCCTTTTGCGCATTAGCTTTTACAACAACTTCTTTCATTTGCACCATCGATTGTTTCAATCCTACATTTATAATTACTTCTTTTCCGGAAGTTACCATTGTTTCCGAAACCACCGAAGGTTGATACCCCATGTATCCAAATTGAATATTATATCGTCCAACAGGCACTTTTTCAATTTTAAAATTTCCATCAACATCGGTAATAGCACCTTTAGCCGGACTCACTCCCAGCAACAAAACGTAAGCACCAATAAGTGGCGAATTGGTTTCAATATCTACCACACTCCCTTTAAGTGTTTGATAAATTGTAGTCATCGGCGCAGGTTTGTTAATTTCCAGATTGGATGCCGAAACTATGCTTTCTGGTTTAATAGTTTGAGAATTGCTTTGAGCTGATATAATACAACTTATTGAAATTAAGACTATTGCGGATCTATGTTTTAATGATAAATAGCTCGATTTGATTGACTTGTCTATTTTTAAAGTTTCCATAATTTTGGTTTTTATCATTTGATTAAATAATCCTCCGGCATTTTGCGCCATGATTTGTAAGTACTTCTGGCACGTCCAATTCTTACTATCATTTGTATTTTTTCTGGATGGTTTATTTTTGACAAAGTTGTAAACTGATTTTGCAACTCATCCATTTCGTTGTATTCCTGAATTACTTGATTATAGGGATGGGTTACAATTCCTATTTTAGCAATAGCAACATTAAATCGGGCATAATCTCGACCTGCCAAAACCCAATCCAATGGAGTATTTGACTTTGTTTTGAAAAGAATAATTCCTTTTGAACTGTAAATTCCTTTATTAATTCCTTTCATTGTAGCCTTAGAATTTTTTTCTGAATGCCAAGTTATACTGTCACCATTTTTAAGAGATTTTTCTGCCATTTTTATGATAAAACCACTATACCCCATTTGTGGAATACTTATTCCATCCTTTTTAGTTGACCGTTCATTTTCATTGAATCGGAACATATAACGAGTTTCTTCATTGGTGGCATTGGTTCGTGTTTCTATTTCCATTGCTTTGCTAAAAATATCCAAATAAGGTTTCATTTCATTCGTACCCGATATATATATCAATTCACATTCTGCCTTTCCCATTAAATTTTTCATTTCACTAAATTCATTGGGAGTAATCATTTCGCCTGTATAAGGTCCACGATTTGTTCCACGTTCATAAATATAATCGTACAAATTATCTTTAACTGTGCTAGCATTTTTAACAAGCTTAATTCTTGCAACAGGTTTTTGAGCCATTTCATAAGCGTTTAATGTGTAATCACCTTGCGGAAAGTATTGAACCTGAGTTTCATACCCTTCGTTACTCATGCCAATTGAAACCAATTCGATAAAGCACCCTGCTCCTATATGAATCTGGCGTGAAGGAGGGTCTGTTTTTGGTAATTGATGCTTTACATAAAGCAACATTTCAGTGGAGGAAATGGTATCGATGTACCACGATTGTGTATTGTGAGGACTGGGAGCAGTGAGCCCATAGGTAATTGCTTTCATAACCGGAGCCGAATAATTGTCCGGATTTGCTCTTTTTTCGTACTTATTTTGTGATAAAAGTGTAAATGAATAAACCGATGTTATTACTAACATTAAAAAAATCTTCTTTTTCATGGGGATAATTGTTTTAAAATTTATACTTATTGTTTGTTTCAACAAAAGTACATTTAACAATTAACCTAGTTCGTTGACCTACATCAATAAAGTTTTTTCGAAGTTTTTTTTCTTATTCTGCTAATGGTTTCAGGACTTACATTGAGATAGGAAGCAATCATATATTGAGGAACGCGTTGATTGAGCTGAGGTTTGGTAGCCACAAGTTTGAAGTATCGGGTTTCTGCATCATCCAGAAATAAAGATTTGGCTTTTAAGTGCCAGTTGATAAATAAACCTTCGGCCATTAAGCGTCCTAAATGTTCAAAGCGCATATCTTTTTTGTACAAATTTTCTAACGATGCTTTGTCAATAACCAACAATTTGCAATCCTCCAAACAAACAATATCTTTGTCGGCAGGAGCACCGGTTAAGAATCCTAAATAATCAGTAATGAAGTCATTTTCAAACGAAAACTCATCAATTCTATCATTCCCATTTTTATTATACACACAATACATTGCACCGCTTACAATAAATGCAATTTTCTTACAAACTTGTCCATTTTTTAAAAAATAGTCATTTGCCTTGTATTCTGCTTCCGTAAACTCCGCAACAAACTCTTCAATTACATCGTTTTCCAAATGCAATTGTTCTTTTAGAAATGCTTTAATGCTCTGTTTCATGGTTTTATAAATTATATACCTGCCCCCTAACCCCCTAAAGGGGGGAAAAGACAGGTACATTGAGTTATTGTTATTTTATAATCATCTCTTTGTGTGTCCTAAATAGATTAAATTTTGTCATGTTCGTTTCATGGTTTTAAAATTTCATTTTCCCAAATCTTTAAGCTAACTGATGATTTGAGAATAGTTAAAAACTTTATTTTAATGGTATTGAATATCCTATCGAAATTGTTGGAATAAAGTAAGTATCCCATGTTTTGTGCCTTTTGTTGTCGTAATAACTGCTCCCAACCAAAACAGGATTATTTTCCTTGCATTGAGGACTATTGATATAATAAAGAGCTCCAACCCGTGGTGTCAGATAAAAATTTTTGGAAAAATACCAAATATAACCCAATTCAGCACCCACACAATCTGAATAAAGTTTTTTGGACGTATTTGTGTTTTGTTCGGTCACAATCTGCATTTTGTTGTGATACATAAATCTAGTATATAATCCTTTATCAGTTTTTCCGTTCCAAAAATAGCTGTAATGTATTGAGTAAATATGCTCAACAGTTAAATCAAAACCTTCGGGAACTCCACTGAAAAGCGAGCTGGGTGCAGGGAAATGTTGATAACCCAATTCAAAACCATGAGGTCCGTTGCGCACTCCAAAATAATTTGCAAAACCACCGGTAAATGCAATTAAACCTAAATCAATTTCAGAAAAAACTTTCCAACTTTGTTTTTCAGAAATTATATTCAAACTGTCGGATGTTTGACCGATTGCAAATGTGTACAATCCAAGAAAAATTGTAAGCACTTTAATTTTCAGTGTCTTCATATTAGTAATATTTTAAAATTATATCGCAAAAGTAGATATACTTAAATTATTAAATAGAAGACATTTGTCTATAAATATTTTTTACTTGATGTTTTTCCGAATTCGGCTCAAATGGCGCGGTGTAATGCCAATTAATGCCGACAAATATTTCAATGGAACTTGCTGTAGTAACTCAGGTTCATTTTTCATTAGTTTCGCATAGCGTTCATCGGGCGATAAAGTGATATAATCGAACCTGCTTTCATCAATGCATACCAAAAGGTGCTCTAATACAGAGATATAAAATTCTTTGAAACCTGCAATTTTGTCGATTAATTGTTTAAAATCTGATTTTTTAATTATCCAAACATCAGCATCAACCAGTGCTTTTACATTTTCTTTTGACTGTAAACCTGCAAAAAAACTTTGAACTGAAACAATAACATCACCTTTTAAAGCCATGTAAGTTGTTTTTTCATCGCCATTATCTTCAAAATAAAATTGAAAGATGCCTTGGTTGACAAAACCCAAATAATCGGCAACGAATCCATTTTGAATAAAAAATTCACCGCTTTTGTATTTCTTTAGACTAAAAAATTCCGCAATTTCAGTTAGGTCATTCCCCGCAAAGCCAAACTTACTAAATGTGTTTATTATTTGATTCATAATGCTTTAATTCAAATGCTCTGATATTTTTCTTCAATTTAAAATCTATATCCAATGCCAATTTCAGCTAAAGGAAAAAAAGTCAATTTATCTTTATTCAATACAAAAATTGGTGTAATACCAATTTTTAGCCCGATAGGAATATGCTCAAATTGATATCTGTAGCCCACTAAACCATACAAAATTGGTTTGTAAGAATAAAAATTTAAATCTGTAACTATATCAGTTTGGTTCAGGAAATAATGAATGAAACCTAAGCCAAACTCTGCCTTGTGATTGCTATTCCCAATCAGGGTGGTAACTCCGGTTTGGATGTTAAACTCTTTGCCAAAGGACGGATTAAAGATATTAAAGCCAAGCCCCAGGTCAGTCATGAAACTTAGCTTTCCCTTTTGATAAATTTGACGTTCATAGGAAATGCCTGCATACATCGATGGCGCACCAACGGATAAATAAATGTGGTTTTTATCAGTAACACTATCTTTTGACGTTTGCGAAAACATATTCATGTTAAGCAATAAACTAAATATTATCAGGGCATTTTTTTTCATAAAGCTATGATTTTGTCAATTTTCTTCAGCAATTGGAATTTTTCAAAAGAAGATATATTTCCCAAAATCACTATGGTCGTTTTATCTATCTCTCTGAAACAGGTTATGTTATCAAAACCAATAAATAAGCCCTCATGACCGAAATAAGTATTACCATTAATTTCGTATTTAAATAAGCCTAATCCAAACTGGTTCAAAAATTCACTTTCGTTCAAAACAGGCTGTTCGAAAGACTTCATCGCATTAAGAGAAGCATTTTTTATTATCCTACCTAACAATAAATTATGATAAAATATAGAAGTCGATTTTGTATTTCCAACCAATGCCCCTGAAGTGAAAGCATTCGACGACCAGGCTGTATTATCAGGAGTTATTTCATATATTCCGGGAGTTGGCAATAATTTTCGATCATAACCACTTATCAGAAAATCAGGTTTTTGTTGTTGTGGAAGTAATTTTATATTCGTAATTGCCAAAGGTGAAAAAATAATCTCATCATATAAAACTGCCATTTTTTTACCTGTTACTTTTTCAGCAATTAGTCCAAGTAAAACGAAATTAGTATTTGAATATTGGTGGTCGGTATCCGTTTCGAAAACAGTTTTTTTCTTAGAAATTGTTTTAATAATATCATTCACATCCCAAATTTTGTCTGTGAACAGTGTCGAGTTTGTAAGAATATAAGGCAACATGAGTAATTCTTTAATACCAGAAGAATGATTCAATAAATTCTTAATCGTTACATTTTGAGCATTCACAAATTCGGGAAAGTAATCAGTAAGTTTGGTGTCAAATGATAATTGACCGTCTTCTATAAGCTTCAGAATAACGGTAGCAGTAAAAGTTTTAGTAATACTTGCCAAGCGGAAAATACTTTCATCATTGATAAGATTTTTTCTTTTTAAATCGGAAGATCCAGAAGATAATGTCCAAATCCTTCCAACACTATCGATAATTGAAATTTGAATGGCTGGTACTTTTTCGCTGTTTATACACCCACATACTTCGTTGGCTATTTCAGAAGCTTTATCAGCTGTAATAAAAGCATTTACAGGATAATCTTCCCTACACATGCAATCAAAATTGGATATTTTTGAGCAAGCACTAATAGCAGAAAGAAAAAACACAAAAAATAGAAAGTAAATTGTTTTCATAATGTAAATTTATTGATTAAAAGTATTATTAGATACGGATATTCTCTAAAAAAACTTACTGAATGAGGAAAATGGCGGATGAATGGTCAACTGGATTTAATATTTCTATTCGATTATCTTCCAATTTTTGAATTTCGGATACTGGTTCTACATAATGCTCAAAAGTGCCAAAATGTACGGGAATTACATGTTTTGGATGAAGTACGGCTATCATTTTTCGCAGCATGGTAGCGTTCAAAGTCAGTGTCATTATCCAACTTCCCTGTTTGGCAGCTCCCATATTTGGAATTAACAGGTCAATCGCCTTTCCTTTTAATGCATTGATAACCTTATCTTTATATACAGTGTCACCCGTTATATAAATCTGAACTTTCTCATTTTTATTAGCAATAGTCAGGTAATAACCATTTACTTTTCCGGCAAAAAAGGCACTCAATGGGTTCACACCATGAATGCCAGGAATAGCTTCAATGCTTATTTCATAACCTTTTATGGATAGTTTCTGAATACTATGCCAATTTAATATATTCAAGTCAGTAATTCTATTTTTCTTTAAAATACCGGCAGAATTCGGGTTGCAAATTACGGTTGATTGTGTATTTATTTTCGACAAACCGATTTTGTCTAAATGGTCTTCGTGATTGTGAGTTATCAGCCAAAGGTCAATATCCGAGAATGTTTTAGCATCATAAACTGGAGCTTCAATGCGTTTGGATTTGAACCAGAAAAAGTCCTGAACTGTTCCTTGCGGGCACAATACAGGATCGCAAGCAATGTTTAGATTTCCAATGCATAACACAAATGTGGCACCACCTATCCAATTGTATATTAGTTCCATTTTCTTGTTGTGAGTAGATGTCCGATTTTTAAAAACAAAAAGGCTAGCACTGCTCCCGTAAAACCACCAATTAATACAGAAAGTGTAATTTGCAAATTACTAATTAATTGATTATCATATATCAACCACAGAATTATTGCAGTAAGTGGAGCATTTATCAATAATCCGGTAATCACTCCTGGAGCATATTTTCTCAGATAAATAGTGGCAATAAGGTGAGGGAAAAAAGTATTCAGAAATAACATGCCAGCAAAACCGGACACAAAAAGCAGGTAAATGTCTTCCGATGGATAATAATCTTTATACAAAACAACTACAAACCCTAGTATAGTAAAAAGGGTTATTGCTATTGAAAATTGAGCAGTTGAAACAGGAGGATGAAAAGATTTAGGGATTGATTCTGACCATTTTTCCATACTTATAACTTCCTCAAGATTATGTAGAGCAAAGGCATAAGGCAATATCGAAATCAAAAAGTTTAAATTTGTGTCCATAAATCACGAATTAATTTTTTACAATTACATTGTTTACCTTGTTTTTATTTCCATATTGAGATTAAAAGAAAACTGTAAATCACAACATCTTGAAAAAAATGAACTACCCAAGCCACTCCAATACCCTCAGTTTCAATTATGGATTTAGCCATTAACCAACCTAAAAATCCAGCCATTAGCACACCAATAGGACCACCTGGTTGTCCAAAGTAATGAATAAGTCCAAAAATTAAAGCTGCCGACCACATAATTTTTAGTGGTTTTAAATATCCATCGAGTAAACCTACTACTGCAAAACGGGTAATTATCTCTTCATTAAAAGAGTTTGTTAACGAAAAAATAAGAACATAAGGCAACAAAGGAATTAGACCGTCCCAACTAGCCGATTTACCTAAACTCAAATACATGAACAATGCTGTTGAAGCCGTAATTACAACTAGAAATGAAAGCCCCGTTTTATACCAACTATCGTTTGCATTTATACCTAAAATTTTTACAGGTTGTGATAACTCAGATAAATTACCAAATTTCAGAAACTTCTTGCTTTTTGGAGCTATATGAAGAGTTAAAGAAAGTGTTATAAAACTTAGAATCAAACCGAACGATTGAAATTTAATAAGATGATTTATTTTTTCGTTTTCTACAAAATCTAATGGAATCACTTCGACCCAAGAATTACCTAACAAATACATAATGATTGCAATTGTTGGAATAAGAATTCCTGAAATAATTTTTGTTTTCATACTTTTATTTTTTAAGACATAATACTAATAATTTATAACGAATAGTGATATAGACAGTTAAGTGTTTTTATTTATATTTTTCAATAAATTCATTTACTTCAAAACAAAAAATGGATTCATCCTGATAAAATATATTGTGTCCACTGACTGGGGAAATTGCAATTTTCTTTTCATTCGTACTAATATTATTATACACATTTTCACCCAATTCGCTTGGACAAATAAAATCATACTTACCACCTAAAACTAAAGTTGGTGTTGTAACCTTATAAAGGGTAGACGAAAATTCTGTTTTTGCCAAATCCTTATTGAAATCTGCTTTGGAAGAGTATTTTTGATTCAATAAAATTGAAGTTAAAGGCCAATTATACTTTATAGCATTTCCCTTTAAGATTTCAATAAAGTCTGTTTTTATAACTTCATCAAAATAGGTTTCAGCGTCTGAAGCATAAGCGTTAAGTTGATTTGATTCCTCAAAAGTGAAGTTTCCTGTATGTTGATTGCAATATTCTATAATTGGTGTCCATTTATCTGTATTGATATTCAACGTAATTTGTTGTCTTCCAAGGTCAAGCATCATTAATCTGGTTAATGAATCGTTTAAAGCATAATTGTGAGAGCCACTGGCAAAAATCCAACCTTTAACCATTGATTGGTTGTTTCCAGTTGTCATAAACGACGAGGTTAAGAGCCCTCCAAAACTGTGTCCGATAATAAAAACACTTACATCCTGACCGTAACGGTACTTTAAAACAGTAATTACCTTTTTCAAATCGTCAGTCATCTGAGTCAAATTAAGATTTTCGGAATTAGAATTTCCCTGTGAAGCTCCTGCATTTCTTTCGTCCCAATAAACACAAGCAAATTTGTCTTCGATGTTTTTGCTAATATAATCTGTATTGTAAAAATAGGAACTTGTACCCGGACCACCATGCACAAAAAGCAGAAAAGTATTACTCCCGGTATTTCCTTCAACCAGTACACGCATGGAAGCTCCTTCGTTTTCCACATAAAATGTATCAGAAACATTTAAACCTAAATCAATATTTTCATTTTGACAAGATATTGTTAAAAACAGACTTGCTAATAAAATTAAAAAAGGCTTCATTTGGTTTTGATTTTCGAATTTATAGTATGATTCAAAAAGCTTTTGGGTTTATAAATAATACCCAATTCGATAGTTGGTCGTAAATAAAAAGTGCTGTTATAAGGATACATCATTAACAAATTAAACTTTGAAAAAACAGCAAATGGTTTATCTTTAATCTTTTCAAAATCATATCCCAACCCTACTCCAAGCGATAATAGTAAATAATTGTATCCCGCCCATTTGGTTATATTCACTTCATTGTATTCTTCAACTGTATATGTTGTGCCTCCTAAAAAAGTTCTGCTATATCCTATTTCCGGCGAAAATTGACTAAAAAAACCACTGGGTTTGATTCTTCTTGTTGTCCAACCCCCTGTAAAATAAAAATTATCGTGAAAGTAAGGATGATGATACCAACCTAATTGAGCAGTGATAAATTTTTCGTTAATAACAACTTTTTCTCCGTTTGACTTTTTCTTTTTTATTTCAATATTCGTTACCGGAAATTCAAACCCAAATCTTGCTCCCGGATAAATCAGTGAACTATTATATGATAATGTTAAATTTGTAGATTTAATTATCAAACTATCAGTTGTTTGAGCATATAAACTTAATGTCAAACAGAACAATAAAGGTATTACAATTTTCATTGTGTTTTTCATTTTATCAGTACTATGCGGTTTATTCAATTCAAATTTATATAATAAGCGACTTATATAAATGCGGTTAATTTGCTCAAATCATCATTTGGT
>JACDZH010000168.1 GCA_013426815.1 Paludibacter sp. | reverse complement strand
TCAAATTCATAAAATATTCTGTATCATCAACTTAGGGGTGCTGAGTAGTTACGATTTTCGACTGTAAAAGTAATTAAAATTTACACAGAATTAATCACAATGAACGAAACAAACGGCAAAATTGTTTACTTTTGCAAATCACCAATAGTTAACTGTTCGGATGAACATTATCGACAATATAAAAAAACCAATTTTAACGGAAATGCAACTGTTTGGAAAAACATTTGCAGAGGTACTCAGTGCGGATCACCCGATGCTGGATAGTGTAAACGAATATGTGTTGCAAAAAAGCGACATTCAGCTTCGCCCGTTGTTAACTTTATTGTCTGCAAAAATGTTTGGAAAAGTGAACTTCTCAACTATTGACGGAGCTATTTCATTGGAACTTTTACATATTGCCAATTTAATACACGATGATGTGTCGGACAATAGGCCTGACCTCCAAAACAAACTTTCGGCGAATGAGCGTTGGACGAATAAAATTGCCATCCTATCGGGCGATTATATATTATCAAAATCGCTGAGATGTGCTACCAGAACCGATAATTTATCCATTTTCAATGCAATTGCCAGTGTAGGTATGATGCTTTCAGATGGTGAATTATTACAACTGGCAAATAATCGAATATCAGAAACTTCTGAAAATATCTACTTCAATATTATTCGAAAAAAAACAGCACTATTATTTTCAACTTGTTCCGAACTGGGTGGAATTTCAGTAAATGCAGATAAAAAATCGTTAGAACATTTACGAAATTTCGGTGAGTTTTTGGGTATTTGCTTACAGTTAAAAGAAGATATTTCCTTTTATAGAAGAGATACACAAATCAAAAACACTTATAACGATGGAACCGGTAATTGGATAGTAACTTTACCTTTGATATACGCTTATCGGAATGCAACTGAAACTTCAAAAAAGGAGATTTTGTCGATACTAAGTGCCAACGATTTTTCTTTAGTGAATTTTCAAGCTATTCAAAGCTTTGTCCACGAAAATGTAGGCATTGATAACACCACATTACAAATGGAACTGTATAAAAACAAAGCCATAGAAGAACTCAATGGATTTGCAGACGGGGATGTAAAAAAATCTCTTTTACTTTGTGTGGAATTTGCTACAAACTGACACTTTAGATTGCCAACATTTTTCAAAAATACTTCACTTCTTTTCCCTCAATAGAACTCAATAAATTATTGGCCAATCGGCTGGCACCAAAGCGGAAACGGGAATTGTTTAGCCACTCATTGCCCAAAATTTCTTTTACCAAAGTGAAATGTTTTACAGCATCTTCGGTAGTAACAATTCCTCCGGCAGGTTTATAACTGACTCTTAAACCGGTTTTCTCGTTCCATTCTTTGATAGCATGGCACATCACATAAGTAGCTTCGAGTGTGGCAACAACAGGGATTTTTCCGGTGGATGTTTTTATAAAATCAGCACCCGATGCCATTGCCAAAATAGATGCTTTTTTGATATTTGAAACCGATTGCAATGCCCCGGTTTCGAGAATAACTTTGAGATGTGCTTCGCGACACGCTGCTTTTATTTCGGAAAGTTCTTCGTAAACTTCTTCGTATTTCCCCTCTAAAAATTTACCTATAGAAATTACAACATCTATTTCGGTGGCACCTTCCATTACGCACATAGCTGTTTCAGCCACTTTAATTTCAATAAAAGTTTGTGAAGACGGGAAACCTGCCGATACGGATGCAATTCCAATACTGGCTGTTAAATGCTCCTTCACAACAGGAACTAAAGCCGGATAGACACAAATGGCTCCAATATTGGGTAAATGAGGAAAATTGGTTTTAAATTCGTTTACACTTTTCACCATCTTACCAATTTCGGAATGAGTATCAGTTCCATTAAGTGAAGTCAAATCTATTTGGCTCAAACATTGCATATAAACTTCATTATTGTCATTCTCTGTAAAATGTGAATTCAGTATTTTTTCTATATCTTGCTTTATATCTGCATCATAGATATTGCAATTGTATTGTGCGAAAAGTTCATCGAATTTGCTCATGTTATTTTTTAATTTAGCCCCTTAACACCCAATGATAAGCCTTCTAAATCACCCGAAGGAGGACTTTTGTATAGCTTTTTCAATAGAAGGAAATTAAGGAAGTTAGTTTTGATTATTAGTTGTTGTTGTTTTTTATACAGATACTTGGAATTTAAGTCCCCCGCAGTTTATCGGGATTTTTAGGGAGGGATTTTGGAATCTGTAGTTTATAATTTTCGAGATGCCGGATTTTATCACGCTCTGTTTTCTTAAGTATATTTTTCTCAAAAGCCTCGGTGAGGTTTACCCCTGTTTGATTGGCAATGCAAATTAGTACCCAAAGAATATCGGCAATTTCGTCTGCAAGTTGAACATCTTCGTCCGATTTTTTGAATGATTGTTCTCCGTATGTTCGCACTATCACTCGTGCCAGTTCGCCAACCTCCTCTGTAAGAATTGCCATATTGGTCAACTCACCAAAATAACGTACACCATAGGTTTTAATCCATTGGTCTACTTGCTGCTGGGCTTGGTCTATGGTCATTTAATCTTCGTTTAATCGGGCGATAATGGTTTCGTTTCCGGTGGTAGCATCGCCAACCTGAACAAATATTTCAGTGTCCAATGGAAAGTAAAGGTCTACGCGTGAACCAAATTTTATAAAACCGAGATGTTCGTTCAGGTTACATTTTTTTCCTGCATGTGCATAAGTTACAATCCGGCGAGCCAAAGCACCTGCAATTTGTCTGATTAAAATTTGAGTTTTCTGAGGTGTTTCTATTACCACCGTTGAACGTTCATTTTCTGTACTCGATTTGGGTAAAAAAGCGGCAATATGTCTTCCTTTGTGATGAACCGATTTCAAAATTACTCCTTTCACGGGATACCAATTGGCATGTACATTGAACACAGACATAAAAATAGAAACCTGGATTCGTTTTTCACCAAAATATTCCGGTTCGTAAATTGGTTCAACTACTACAACTGTTCCATCGGCGGGTGCAACAACTAAACTATCATCGTCAATTTTAACTTTTCGGGGTGGATTACGAAAGAAATAAGCAAAGAAGAATAAGAGAAAAGCTGAAAGTACAATGTTTACAATCAATGCACCCAAAGGAAATTGAGTATAAATATAGAGATTTAACAATAATATTATTAATACCAACGACCCTAATATCAGACGACCTTCTTTATGAATTTTTATATATCTCATGCTTTATTATATTCTTGTGCTATATTTACCAACAAATAGCTTGCTTTAGATAGCAACGCTAATCATGAAACAAAGGTAAAGAAAAAGAATCAGTGATGCAAGAAAGTGAGCAAACTTTTCTAATCCGATAGAAATGATTAACTTTGCAATTCGGTTTTTCACAAGTTTTTCAACTTTGAAAAGTTGTATTAATAATAAAATCTACATTTCGAAATTTATTGGTGAATAACCACATTTTTAAATAAATAATGAGTGTTCCTTTTCAAAACTACAAATTTAAAAAACAAAAATGAACTTATCAATTCTTACTGCCATTTCACCTGTCGATGGTCGTTATCGTACAAAAACCGAGGTTTATACTGCATATTTTTCGGAATATGCATTGATGCGCTACCGAGTTTTGGT
Organism: Paludibacter sp.; assembly: GCA_013426815.1. GTDB lineage: Bacteria > Bacteroidota > Bacteroidia > Bacteroidales > Paludibacteraceae > Paludibacter. The sequence goes on along the minus strand of JACDZH010000168.1, from coordinate 3,522 downwards.
TGAAGTAGAATATTTTATAGCATTGTGCGAAATCCCTTTGAAACAATTGGACTATGTTCCGGCATCAGTTTTTCCTAAACTGAGGGATTTGTACACCCATTTCTCAGTAGAAGATGCGCAGAAAGTGAAGGAGATCGAATTGATTACGAATCACGATGTAAAAGCAATAGAATATTTTTTGAAAGAAAAATTTGATTTGTTGGCTTTGGAAGCCTTTAAAGAATTTATTCATTTTGGGCTTACTTCGCAAGATATTAATAACACTGCTGTTCCATTATCAATAAAAGAAGCATTAACCGATGTTTATTATCCCGAAATGGATAAATTAGATCAGGAACTAAACCGATTGGTTGACGAATGGCGCGATGTATCAATGTTAGCTAAAACGCATGGTCAACCAGCTTCACCAACTCGTTTGGGAAAAGAAATTATGGTTTTTGTGAATCGTCTCAACCAACAACTTATTATTTTGCGTCAGATGGCAAATTCTGCAAAATTTGGTGGTGCTACAGGTAATTTCAATGCACATTTGGTGGCATATCCGGCGATTGATTGGAAATTGTTTGGGAATCAGTTTGTGACAAATAAACTTGGGTTGGAACGCGAGCAATGGACAACACAAATATCGAATTACGATAATCTTGCTGCTCAGTTTGATGCCATGAAACGCATCAACAACATTTTAATTGACTTTTGTCGTGATATTTGGACTTATGTTTCGATGGAATACTTCAAACAACGTATCAAAGCAGGTGAAATAGGTTCATCAGCTATGCCACATAAAGTAAATCCTATCGATTTTGAGAATGCCGAAGGAAATCTGGCTATTGCTAATGCTTCGTTTGAGTTTATGTCGGCAAAACTACCGGTTTCGCGATTACAGCGTGACTTGACTGACAGTACGGTATTGCGAAATATTGGAGTGCCATTTGCTCACACAATGATAGCTACAAAAAGCATTAAAAATGGTTTGAGCAAATTATTACTCAATGAGCAGGTTATATACCGCGATTTGGATAATTCCTGGGCAGTAGTAGCCGAAGGAATTCAAACTATATTACGTCGCGAAGCTTATCCATCGCCTTACGAATCACTAAAATCGCTAACCCGAACCAATGAAGGTATAAATGAAAAATCCATTCTCGATTTTATCGAAACCCTAGACGTGAGCCAGTCGGTAAAAGAAGAATTGAAAAGAATTACACCACGAAATTATACGGGAGTTTAGCCCCCTTAATACTCCAATGGGGAAATAATTAGTATTGTTTTTCAGTTTCAAAAAAAAGTAAAAATAGTAAAATTAAAACTTGGTCTTAAAGTCCCACATCGGGGGATTAGGGGGCTTTAAATATTATGTTCAAATTTATTACACTTCTCAAACGGTTTATACCACCATACAAGAAATTTGTTTTTTTAAGCTTGTTGTTCAACTTGCTTTCTACTGTGTTTAGTTTATTTTCGTTTGGAGCTATTATTCCCGTTCTGCAAATACTTTTTGGACTTCAGAAGGTAGATAAAGTGTATCTTGCATGGAATTGGAGCGATGGAATAAAAGAAATCATTTCAGTATTGAAAAACAATCTTTTTTATGCCATTGAGCAAATGATAGATAAAGTTGGTCCAAGTTTAGCATTGCTATATCTGGGACTTTTTTTGGTTTTGATGACAGCATTCAAAACTGGTACTTCCTATTTTGGTTCGTATTTTTTGATCCCAATTAGAACAGGAGTGCTTCGCGACTTACGAAATCAATTGTATGTAAAAATCATCAATCTTCCTATCGGATTCTTCACCGAAGAACGAAAAGGCGATATAATGGCACGTATGACTGGCGATGTTGGCGAGGTGGAAGCTTCGATTATGAGTTCGTTGGACATGATATTCAAAAATCCGATTATGATTCTGATTTATTTGGGTGTAATGTTGGCTATGAGTTGGCAACTTACAATCGTAGTATTGATGTTATTACCATTTAGCGGTTTCTTGATAGGCAGAATTGGACGATCGCTAAAAAAACGGTCAACCGTGGGTCAAGAACAAACCGGTGAATTATTATCCCAAATTGAAGAAACGCTTGGAGGATTACGTATTGTAAAAGCATTTAATGCTGAAGGTAAATTAGAAGCCCGTTTCGGAGCATTAAACGAAAAATTACGACGCACGTTTAACAAGTTGAACCGAAGATACAATTTGGCACATCCTGTCAGTGAGTTTCTAGGCACTGTAGTAATAGCCATATTACTATGGTCTGGCGGTGTACTTATTGTAGCTAATAACAGCACCATTGGCGCCGCCGAATTTATCTACTTTATTGTTATTTTTTACAGTATCATTGCACCTGCCAAAGATTTGTCGCGTGCTACTTATAGTATACAAAAAGGGTTAGCTTCACTTGAACGTGTTGATAAAATTTTAATGAGTGAAAATACCATTAAGAACCCTAAACATCCACAAACACTTCATCCGTTTAGTGATAAAATTGAATTCCGTGACGTGAGTTTTAAATATCAGAACGACTGGGTGTTGAATGATATTAATCTGGTTGTTCCAAAAGGGAAAAAAGTAGCTTTGGTAGGTCAATCCGGTTCTGGGAAATCGACATTGGTAGATTTATTACCACGATATTACGACCCTTCAAAAGGCAAAATACTGATAGATGGTGTGAATATTAAAGATTATAAAACCTACGACATTCGCTCACTAATGGGAAATGTAAACCAAGAAGCCATTTTGTTTAACGATACATTTTTCAATAATATATCATTTGGCGTGGACAACGCAACACTGGAACAAGTGATTGAAGCTGCAAAAATTGCTAATGCGCACGATTTTATTATGGCAACTGAAAATGGTTATGAGTCGACCATTGGCGACCGTGGCAGTAAACTTTCCGGCGGACAACGTCAACGAGTTAGTATAGCTCGAGCTATTCTAAAAAACCCGCCAATATTGATTCTTGATGAAGCTACTTCGGCTCTCGATACCGAATCGGAAAAAATGGTACAAGGGGCATTGGAAAACTTAATGCTAAATCGTACCACGCTGGTAGTAGCTCATCGCCTTTCTACCATTAAACGTGCCGATGAAATTTGCGTACTGCACGAAGGTAAAATTGTAGAGCGAGGCCGACACGATGTATTGATTGAACTTGATGGTTACTACAAAAGATTGTGCGATATGCAGTCGTTTTAAATTATCTTAATAAACTACCCACGCCGCAAGCGGACGGGGTATTAACTGTTCCCCATCTCAATGTAAAAATGAGATTCGTCGCAAGCGGCGGGGAATTCACCCAAAAGAGATTAAATATTAATCTGTAGCCATATTTTAGGACAAGACAAAAAGGAACGTCCGAAAATCCGGTTTATGTAGGAGTTGGCGGTTTACGGGAATCGAACAAACAGATTTTTTATGTCGGACAAGGTTACTTGTTTGATGCCAATAGAGCCGGTCAACAAAAAATAAAAAAAATCACTATTGACCGACAAAAATTAAAAACTGTCGGATTTTAAATTTATATAT
>JACDZH010000167.1 GCA_013426815.1 Paludibacter sp. | reverse complement strand
TACTCTTTTTCTACGGTGGGCTAAATTTGTACCCACACAAATTAGGGTAGAACCACAAAATTGGAGTATAAATGATATTCCCAACCTGAAAGGGAAAACAATCATCGTTACCGGTGGTAATAGCGGTTTAGGATTAGAATCTGTCAAAACATTTGCCGAAAAAGGAGCTAAGGTGATAATGGCCTGTAGAACAACCACTAAAGGCGAATTGGCAAAAAAACAAATTCTAGAAATTTATCCTAAAGCTGATTTATCAGTAATGGAAATTGATTTGACAGATTTAAATTCTGTAAAGAATTTTGCCACAAAATTTAAAACTACTCACAATCAGTTGGATGTATTGCTAAATAATGCCGGTATCATGATGGTTCCTTATAGATTAACTAAAGATGGTTTCGAAAAACAAGTGGGGACAAATCATTTAGGACATTTTGCACTTACTGGATTATTGTTGGAATTACTCCGAAAAACACCAAAATCAAGAGTTGTGAATGTAAGTAGTATTGCTCACAAAGGCGGTGTGATGGATTATGATAATTTGCTTTACAAAAACGGGAAAGATTATTCACCAATGAAAGCATACAGTCGCTCAAAATTATCTAATTTGCTATTTACCTACGAGTTACAACGTTTCTTTGAGTTGAATAAAATAGATTCAATTGCAGTTGCAGCACATCCCGGTATTTCGGATACGCATTTGTTTGATCATGCTGTTCCCAAATGGGCATTGAAATATTTACGACCATTGGCTTTATTGATGATCCAACCTGCCGCTATGGGATGCTTACCCCAATTGCGTGCATCGGTTGATCCGAATGTAAAAGGAGGTGAATTTTATGGACCGTACCGAAAACGCGAAATGAAAGGCTATCCGGTATTGGTAGTATCTATTCCTGCATCATACGACAGAGAAAGTGCAAAAAAATTATGGGAAGCATCCGAAACCCTGACCGGTATCAAGTTTGAATATTAACTGCTTATTACTTTCAAACATCCTAATAATCACATATTATTAGCTTCAAAATTGAATTATTTTTGTATTTTTGCACCTAAATTAGAATATAAATATGGTTTTCAATTGACACATCAAAAACTGTTAATTGTAAACTATCAACTGTCAACTGTAAATGAGTGTTGTAGATAAGATTATAAGTTCCAGATCAACGTCTTTTTCGTTTGAATTATTACCACCATTGAAGGGAAATGGAATTGAAACGGTGTACAAAACCATCGATACATTACGGGAGTTTAATCCTAAATACATCAATATTACCACTCATCGCAGCGAATTGGTGTTCAAAGAAAACACAACCGGACTTTTTGTGCAGGTAGCAGAACGTCATCGTCCCGGAACAGTGGCAATTGCAGCTGCCATTCAGAATAAATACAAAATTCCAGTTGTTCCACACATTATTTGCAGCGGTTTTACTCGCGAAGAAACGGAATACGCATTGATTGACCTACAGTTTTTGGGAATTACCGATTTGCTATTATTGCGTGGCGATAAAGCAAAACATGAACGTGATTTTGCACCTACCGGACATAGAAATGCTACCGAACTTCAAGTGCAGGTAAACCAATTCAATGAAGGTTTGTTTTTGGATGGTTCAAAAATGAAAACACCAGCCAACCCTTTTTCGTACGGGATGGCTTGTTATCCCGAGAAACACGAGGAAGCTCCGAATTTAGATTCGGATTTTCATTATGCCAAAATAAAAGTAGATGCCGGAGCTGAATATCTTGTCACGCAGATGTTTTTCGACAACAAAAAGTACTATGATTTTGTGCAAAAATGCAGTGAGAATGGTATCAATGTGCCTATAATTCCGGGAATTAAACCTATCACATTAATAAACCAACTGACCGTTTTACCAAAAATTTTCCATACCGATATTCCTGAAGTATTTGCTGCTGAATTGCTCAACTGCAAAACTGATGCCGATGTAGTGGAAGTGGGTATTGAGTGGTGTACGGAGCAAGCCAACGATTTAAAATCACATGGTGTTCCGAGCATACATTTTTACAGCATGATGGCTACACAAAGCGTGAAACGAGTTGCAAAAGCAGTATTTTAAAAAATTGTAAATTGTAAATTTAAATGAGTTTTATTTTTTCTTTCCTCATCTTTGTCCTATTTCTCGGCTTGTTCATTATTTTAGCCGTTTTTGGATTTCTACGTTCACTTTTCAGCTTCGGAAAACAAAAAAAAACCACTCGAGACTCACAATCACAGGATTTTCAACAAACAACTTCCAAACCCAAGGTATTTGACAAAAAAGAAGGAGAATATGTTGATTATGAAGAAGTAGAGTAATCGATCGAGACATTTACTAGATGATGGCTATTACTCAGCAGTATATTTTAGAAAAAGAATGTCTGACTTACTATTAAATGTTTGTATGTGTTCATACCAATAGAATTCTATCTCAAGATTTGAAATATCAATTCGCAAATTGTCTAAATGGGCATTTAGCTATTCTCTAAGAAAAATAGCATTTCGATTTAATTTCCAACTGTTTGTAATATTTACTTCGACTGTTAGAACAAGAAAGATTCTATTAGATCCATCAAATCGTGCTTCGCTTTGAATTTGAAAAAACCATTTTTCCAATTCAGAATGATTTGCCTTAGCTTCAGAAATGATATTTCTTTTGAATTACTTTAATTCTACAAGGAAAGCACTTGCTACAGATCTTTGGTCTTCTGACTATATATTTAAAAAATGTTCTTTTTTAATTCTTTGTTTTTTAAATCAGTAGGCATGAATAATCTTTATGAACTACAAATCTGTTTTAATTTTGTCAACTCATTGCCAAAACCACTTGATTTTAGTTTTTTTTGCAAGTAATTGTACCGGAAAGTAAGTTTGCCTTCAACTAAGAAAGTCCTCGATTACTCAGGGACTCTCTTTTTCCTTATGCTCTCTTTAGGTTCTTTTTTGGGGTGGCAGGGCAGGTGGTTTTAAGCCAAATTATTCTTAAACGGATCATTTCTTAAATACTGGGGACTTAAATTTGTTTCGTTCGGTCCAGCTGGTGGCGATTCCAAAGCCAACGAGATTTCTTTGTCCAACATGATTTGTTCTATTTGAGGGGACAAATAGCATCTTTTCTGTGTTTTTTCTATTGTTGTTTTCATATTTTTTAGTAGTTGTTTAAATGAGTAATTATCAATGATATATCCTTAGAAAACCCCTTTCAGGGGGCAGGGGGGCTTCTTATTTTACAATTACTTTTTTAGTTATATTATTTACTTTTACCAAATAAACATCCGGTTTAAATGAATTATCAAATTGCATAACACTAGAGTTCAATTGTTCGCTTATTATTTTTTGTCCAATAGCATTGTAAACCGATACCTCAGTACCAATTAATTTCTCTTCATTGACTTTTAATGTAATTCTATTATTGTGAGAATAAACCATAAAGCGATTATCTAAGATTTTTGCAAAACCTGTAACAGCACCCGGTGTACGGAAAGTGATACTGAAACGGTTTGAATGATCCGTAATATCTGAAGTGAAATTAAATACGGCACCAGTTGTTAAATCAAATTCAGTACCATAATCGCTTAAAATCACTTTAACACCTTCGGGTAAATTGATTATCTGATTGGCTTTTAGTGTAAATGCGTTGGCTGTTTTAGTCATAAAACGTAAAGGTAAGGCTGTGTCAAGTATCAGGCTATTCAAACCATTGATAACCAGAGATTCATTTCCTAATACGCAACTTATTTCAGGTTTGTCAACACTTTCGTTGCTCATTTTGGGTGAATCGTACCAATCGAATGCATTTGAAGCCTGCGCATCGGTATAAATCAACAATTCATCTGTATTTGTTCCATTTGAAACCTGCAAACGAAGCTTGGTGCGCTCGGTTTGAGTTGCTGCCGGCGCTTTTAGTTTATTGGTAGAATTATTGTCAAGAGCAACCATGGCTGTGGTAAGTTCTAAGTTTGAATTGCCTACTGTAGAAGCTCTAACCCAGAAAGCTTGCATAGGTGGAATCAAGTAACTTACATTAGCAGGTGAAGTTTCTCCTGCACCATTCACAGTTGAAAAATCCCAAGCTCCACTAGCTTTAGTGCGATACCACATAGTAGAAGTTGGCATTTTTGAAGCATTTGCCGCACTTACCAATTTCCAGTCTAAATAGGCAGTATAAGGATTGCCAATCAGGTTGAAACCATATTTATTAGCATCAGTTGCAGCTTGACGCATTAAAGGTATGGAAATATTGCCACTATTAATAGTACCAGTAAACTCTATTGTATTTGGAGCAGAAGATACACTAGTAATATAACCTTTTCCGGCTGTCATGGTTGTACCCGTAGCCGACCATGTATTTCCAACACCATCACCTTCGATATAACTTTGAATGCGCGATAAGTTAGTTGGGGTTACTGTGCCATTAACCGGTGATGTTAAATACCAGCTTTGGTTGGTTAGGTATTGTTGAACTTTGGAAGTACCGCTTCCGGTTATCGCATCTGTTTTTAAAGTTGCTGTACCATTTGCATCCGATAAGAGATTTATTGTGCCATTGTTGGTTAAAGCGCCTGTAATTGTTAGTTGTTTGTCGGCGTCAACTGTTAGGGTTTCATCGTTTGCAATAGTCAAATCCTTAATAGTTGTATTTGTGTTATTAGTTGTTTGATTACCAAAAGAGAATGACCAGTTTTTCCATATTTGAGGTCCTGAATTTGTAGATGTCCAGTTTGCAGGGTTGTTTATGGCTGATTTCAAAAAATTAACGGTTCCACTTGTTATACCATTATAGTAACCGTTTTCATTCATAACAGCATTTGCATTTATGTTGGATGTTAATCCTGTAGGTATTTTAGATTTATTTGAATCTGATGCATCCGGTTGCCAAACTACCCAATTCATATTTATAGCAGTAATGAAAGTAGGTGTTGATGAAACACCTTGATAGGCTATTAACTGATCACCACTATTGCTCATTCCTGTGAGTCCTACTGAGATTGTACCTCCTCCAGTAACTGTAGTACTATTAATCTCAATCACAGTACCAACTGTAACCCCCCCTGCAGGTGCAGTCCATATACCAATGCTTTCACCTGTTCTCCAAGTGTTATCAGATTTCCAACCATTATCAGTAAACGTTATTTGTGTATTAGCATTTATATTTACAAAAGTGATAAATGCAAAACGGTCTGGTGTATCTGTAGCAAAACCAATAAATGCAATATCACCTGCTTGAAGTACAGTAGGTACAGCTGTAATTGTCGTAGCATTTGCTGTTGGTTCGCTACCAATTTTAAAATTAATAGCAGTTCCACTATTTGTATAAGGCCAAATTGAGAAATTATAAAGTGTAGAAGCGGTTAAGCCTGTAAACACAGCCGATTGAGTTCCTTGTGTTATATTTTTCACAAAGCTTGCATCAGCTTCTGATGTTCCATCAACTGGTGCTGTTGGAGTCCCGGTGGATGCTTTTACCAAATAACCATTGGGTGCTTGACCGACAGATGCATCTGTCCATGTAACAGTTATCTGACTACTTGAATTAGTTGTAGCTGTAAACGATGTAGGATGGTTTGTAGGCTCAAGTGTTAAAGTTGTGGTTGCCTGACTATTCGGATTGTTAGTAGCAGCATCCGCAAAATATTTAGTAGTTGCTCCATTTCCATTGTATTCGTAAACTCTGAAATGATAAATAGTTGAAGCAGTTAATCCAGTAACAGCAATTGAAGTTCCAGTTCCATTATATACTACTTGTTCACCACTTCCACCAAAAAAGGTATTTGCAGTTGGGTCTGTACCATCAGCAGGTGTTGTAAAACTATTGCTGGTATTCATTATTACCACACGTTTTGCACCTTCACCGTTTGTCCAGTTAGCTGTAATGCCAGTTTGCCCAATACTTGTGAAATTTATTGCAGAGGCTTGGGTAGTGGGGGCGGGAATTGGAGCTGTTGTTATTGAAACATCATCAATATATAAAGTTGCCGATTTATGATAAAACTGAACTTTATTGACATTTGCATTATTAACTGTAATTGTTCTTTGGGTTTTAGTAATTCCAATATCAAATGGAGAACCTGTTGTTGCACTCCAGGTTGCACCATTATCTGTTGAAATATTCACTTCATATTTACCATAATCAGTCGTAGCTATTACCCAAAATGAAATAGTTCCAACACCTCCAGAAAGGGTTGGTGTAATAATTTGAGCTGCAAGGTTATTTCTTATTTGTGCAGATTTTGTGCCAGTTTGAACACCATTTACTCCTGCCATTACTTCTTTAACTTGCCATGTGCCAGAATTTAAAAGAGCATCACTAAGAATTGAGCTGTAATTTGATGGTAAGCCTGTTTCGAAGCTTTCAGTTAATTGTCCCCAAGCAACTCCATTTCCAACTACCAGCAATATCACTACCGGCAGTAATGTTTTAAAAAGAGTAATTTTCTTCTTCATAAAAATAAAATTTAATTATTTTGTATAATTGAGTTTTCAATGTTGCATATTAGCCTGCTGCGCTACTATAATTATTGTTAGGTATTTGAGCATCAATATTAGTATACAGGAATACAATGAAAAATAATAGTCTTTGATACAGTTAGTTAATTTGTTTTTTCAAAATACAAAATTCACTAGACACATTAAAAAAAAACTAAAACGATTAAATCATTACAAAAGTAAAGTAAATAATGAAAACATAATCTTTAAAAGCATGAAGATAATGTTACATTTTAACCTATACACCCAAAAATGAATTATTATGTAAAGATATGAAATAATGATATATATGCAAGGAATTAATTGTTATATTTACAAGCAACCCCATAAAAACTGATTATTTCTACCGTCTGGGTGTAGAATTAGGGTGAGTACTATTTTTTTTCGAAAGTGTTAAACTTGTTGATATATGCCAGTATAGCAAAGCTTTTGAAGGTGTTGAATTGATGAACTTCTACATAGTTGCTGGCTATAATTTGTGTAACGCTCAATTGCTACTGCAAAATATCATTTACGAGCAGTGTATTTGTTACGGCTTTGTATGTTAATATCGACTAGAAAATTTCAATATTCAAGAAAAATTCAATGATGCCGATAAGGTTTCATGTTGTTAATTTTAATCAGATTATGCAACAGTACCCTTTATTATATTCAGAAACTAAATAGTGTCTGCTTAAAAACATCAAACCTATTGTTAATCAATATTATATCAT
>JACDZH010000166.1 GCA_013426815.1 Paludibacter sp. | reverse complement strand
GTCTCTTTCTACCCTTGACCTGGAACGAAGCCCTGAAGCTGTAGCGGTGATCCGGGGTCTCTCTTTTACCCGATCCGCTGCATGAAGGTCATTTTCAATCTGGTGGCCAAAGAGCCGTGACTTTCTGCCTGGGTGCTGGAGCGAAGCCTTGGAATTTCTGAAGGCAAATCAGCCGTCTCTTTCTACCCTTGACCTGGAACGAAGCCCTGAAGCTGTAGCGGTGATCCGGCATCTCTCTTTGACCCGATCCGTTGTAGCGAAGCCTTGGAATTTCTGAGGGCAAATCAGCCGTGACTTTCTGCCTGGCTGCTGGAGCGGTGGCCTGGAATTTCTGGTGGCCAAAGAGCCGTGACTTTGACCCGATCCGTTGTAGCGGTGCCTTGGAATTTCTGAGGGCAAATCAGCCGTCTCTTTCTGCCTGGGTGCTGGAGCGAAGCCCTGGAATTTCTGAGGGCAAATCAGCCGTCTCTTTCTGCCTGGGTGCTGGAGCGAAGCCCTGAAACCAGCGCCGGGAATTCAGCCGTGACTTTTACCCGATCCGCTGTAGCGGTGCCTTGGAATTTCTGAAGGCAAATCAGCCGTCTCTTTCTACCCTTGACCTGGAACGAAGCCCTGAAGCTGTAGCGGTGATCCGGGGTCTCTCTTTGACCCGATCCGCTGTAGCGGTGCCTTGGAATTTCTGAAGGCCAAAGAGCCGTGACTTTCTGCCTGGCTGCTGGAGCGGTGCCCTGGAGCTGGAGCGGTGATCTGGTGGCCTTGCCGGTGCCCTTGGCCTGGAGCGAAGCCCTGGAGCCAGCGCCGGCATGAACTCGGTCGAGCTGCTGAAGCCGGGCTGTCAGAATGTCTAGGGCCATGAACTCAAGCCTCGAGATGGAAAACAGCCACAACAACAAAAAGCCGGGGAACAACCTTTGTTTCCCGGCTTTTGTCAACGGTTAAAGAATCTTTAGATGTTGGGTATATCTACAACCTTTAACGCTTAAAAATATTTCTTGCTAAGTCTGGTAAATCAACTTGCGGCGGGGGTGCATTGTTTGGTTGTAGGTCAACGACACGGGGTGCTTGATTGTTTTCAGTTGCCGAAACACCGGGAATATTCTTTCCGGATTTCACTCCTGCTGCGTAAATCAATTGCCTGAAATTATTAGGGATTAAATCTTCAAGACCATTCACCTCCGGCAAAACCTCCTTAAGAGTTGTCCATTTCAACAGCTCTTGAGGTATTGCCTTTTGTTCGGCCAGAACTCTATCAAGTGAAATCTTATACATCAAAAAAGTCTGTAATAATTCTTGAGCCTTCCCGTCAATTTCTTCTTGTAATTGACGGTTGATTTCCTTCAGCTCTAAAGAAATTGCATGCGCTATCGCGTTGCCATTATCAATAATCTCTCTTGAAAGGTTTGACCTGTACTCAAGTTTATTCTCAAGTAATGGAATTGCATCGGAAATGGCCTTCAGTTGTAATTCATAGTCTCCAACCTTCTTTAAATCATCGAACGAGTTTTCAGAACCAAAATCACTTTTAATAGCTTCGATCATCGTTTCAATCTCGTTTTTCTTTTCTCTGAATTTCTCGAGTTCACCAATGATTCTTTGCTTATGATCCGTTGCCTTTTTCCAAGCCTCAATCAGTCGGTTAATATCCGGTGAGTTTTCTATTGCAGTAATGATTTTTCGAGATAAGTCTATTTCTCGTTGGAGGTAGATATTCTCTGTTACAACGTCATTTTGTGGCAACTGCGTTACTGGCTTCATAATGATTTTCCTTATAAAAGAATTTATCTTTCTCTCTTCTCTGAAGAGAGGGCTTCAGTGTTCAGAGTGAAAACCACTCCGAACAAACTTTTAATTGTTTTTTCCTTCATCCCCGTTGACCCCAAATAAAGCGAATAGGGAAATATTATAAAGAATCAAGAACCATACGGCTTTCAATGCCATTCCCCGTCATTTCCCCAATAATATCGCGGGTCCTTTCTAGCCGTGACCCCGGTACCGGGATCATCGACCCATTAAAACGGGCGGGTGGAAAATTGAAAAATCAATGGCAAGTTGGCAAAACTGACAATATTATCAAAGATTTCCCCTTATTGGTGGCCCGGCTGTCTGGGTAATCGTTTTCCCGCATGATTGAAAAATAAAAATTATGGTCCCGTTTTTCCCGATGGTCACGGCAAGGCCTTCTTGGTGCCAGACTGAAAACCAAGCGATACCCCACTTGAGCGGATACCGATATTTTGACCGCTGAAGAAGTGCTGCTCGAGTCCATCCCGCCGCCAAAAGTTCAGGCATGTTCTCCTTGATCCATTTCCAGGCTGAAAAAAAATACCCGCGCCGCTGCTTGAGTTCGTCGATATTTTTTGACCCTGGCGGAATGGTAAATTGCTGAAAATTTTGGGTGTCGCTTTCTGGAAGCCCTGCTTCAAGATCGACTTCTTGACGATCCGGGCCGCCAGCCTTGACCGGAATTCCAACAGCTTCAGGCTGACAATCCAGGCAAAAAAAGCCGCCGTCCTTGCCGTAAATAAAATCTCTGCCGCCGCATGAGGGGCATGGTCGCAAAAATGCCAGCTCTTCCCGCTTGAACCAGATTTTTTTCTCTGTGGAAACAGGCTGTTCAACTGGTTTTTTTTCACTGTTTTGGCTGGCCCTGGTGCCCTGGTCTTCAAAAAAAACCTGTGGCCGGTGCCCTGAATCTGCATTTTTCAACCTTTCGATGGTGTCAAAGAAGCCCATATTAAACCCGTTTTTTTCTCCAAAAATGCCCGTTTGCTGTTGCAAAATGGGGTTTGCTGTTACAAAAAAGGCCCCTACTGTTACAAAACCATAAAAGAAGTTCCATTTAACTATATAATATTATTATATATTATATAAAGTGTAACAGTTGCAACAGTTGTAACAGTAAAAAAACTATACGCGCGGGGATGTTTCGAGTTTCTTGTTTTCATTTTTTATTTAAGGTAAATTTGCTGTTACAACTGTTACAACTGTTGCAATCCATTAAAATCAAATAGTTACGCTGTTACACTTTGTCGGTCTTGCTGTTACAACTGTTACAAAAAAGGCCTTTTTCCATGGTAAAAATGGGCTTTTCAAGCGTAACTCATTAAGATAACAACACATTTACATTTTTCCCGATTCTGCGTTCTTAGTGAACCATTCCAGGCTAAAGACCCATGATCTCTTTGGTTTTGGTTGCCCTCTTTCATCAATTATGGGATCTGAGGGGTAACGATATAAATAGCTATTTTTGATATATGCGGGGTGTTTTTGTAGTGCCTGGCTAAGGCTCTCATTGAGTTGCAGGCTGATTCCTTTATTCCGAATCAGGTTTTCTACAATTGGCAGGTTTACATAAATTCGCTTTTTCTCTTTGTCTATATGGTATGCCTTCAGTTTGTTTTCATCCTGGATGGTGTCCAGCAATTCAAAAAAATGATCCGCGATGGTCGTTTGACGAATTGCCGATGTTTCACACTTTTTCCGGCATGTCTCGGCTAAAAACCGGGTTATGGCTGCATCGTCGTGCTTGATCTGAAAACAGGTACAGAAAAGTCGGTGAAAGGCCAGAACAAGGGCGTGGTTTTGAAGTATACGCTGCTCACTCATGGGGGCGAGGTCGGCCATGGCCTTTTGGTATTCTTTATCCCATGAGCTGAAGTTGGCCCGGTTGATAAGCACCTGCTGAATGATCCCGGCAAGCTCTCTTTTATCAATGGCCATTATTTTTTCATAGGCCGCCCGGCTTGTTTCGGTGATCTGATCCGCCTGGAAGTGCAGGCTTATAACTCGTTGTTTTTCCTGTTTTGAATTGAATGGTTCGGTATTCTGACAAAAAAGCAGACTGCCCTGAAAGGGGGTTTCTCTCGTCTGCATATCGTTCGAGAAAACGGCCTGAACCTGCAAGGGGCCTTTGTTGAACGCTGTCAGAAGAATGGAATAATCAAAGGCGCGGTCATTGCGTTCACTGTCTTCGAGAAGGGCCGTAAAAAGGCCGGAAAGCTGGCCGATGGTGCGGGTTAAACCCTTCTTGGAGTTGAGTTGGGTGATAGGTAGCCCCTCGTCATCTCGTCCCTGGGTGGCGTTGAGAAACCTGAGCAAGGCCGATTTTCCCGTTGCGGGTTCTCCAAAAAAGGAGAGGAACGCATAGAAGTTGGTACTCTCTTTGATCTGATTGACGAACCATCCGGCAATAACCCATGAAAGGGCCGTTGCGCCATTCATGCCCCATGCTTCGAGAATTAGGGTATAAATTTCCTGGACCCGTTTTTTAGAAATATTGACCGGAGTAATGCTTTTCCCTTCACCATGAACAGGGGGCTTGAAAAATTGTTTATGTCCTATCTGAAAAAGGCCCTTCTCTGAAGTTACCAGCTTTCCGGAAAGATCGACTGCCCATTTTGGAAAAATGTAAGCCCCATTCTCCACCTGATACCCGGTAACGGTCAGTTGTTTCACCTCTGGCGCGGTCTTGTTTTCGGTGATCCTGGCAATAAAAGCCATCGTCGCTTTCGCGTCCCCTTCCCATACGTTCTTTGTTGAGGATAAAAACCACTCGTTCAACTTTTGTGAATTTGAAAGATCTTGCCCGGTGGCGATTGCTTGAACAGGCCTCCCCTTCTTTGGTTTCACTTCCAGGCTGTAAAGATATTGAGGCCGGGCCGCGTTTGATCGGTCAATAATGAAGCTGACCACTCTGCAAGCCGCGCGAAGGCAAAGACTGACTTCAAGAAATAGCTCTCCGCCGCCCCGTGGTGCCTTCAAAATGGAATAATAAGTTGACCCGTGGAACTCATACAGGCCGGGGGCGTACTGGTGAAATGCATGAAAAATTTCCGCGTACTGTTTAGCTGTTTTAGCCAATGCCAGTTTTCCGTTCATTTGGTAGCGCGGCAAGTTTTCGTCAAACCTCTTTTTCACCTGTTCCAGGGGTGCAGACTGAAGGAGGTCGTTCCAGTCCTGGCCTTGGTCACATAAGACAATATCGGCTTCCGGGTATGCCTGGTGCCATTTCTTGCATGCCTGGTGCCCGGCTTCGTCATTATCAAAGGCCAGGACCTTTTCTTTAAAAAACGACAAGTCCACCTTTGCCGGGTCTTGACCACTGGCAAGGACGGAAACCGCTTGAGGGCCAATTTCGAGAAGGCTAAGGGCATCAAGTGTGCCCTCAACAATAAAGGTTTTATTATGGGGCTTGTAGGTGTGCCCTGGGTGTTGCCAGAACCGCCCGGCGGTGGAGCCGATATTGTGGGTTTTCCCTTCACCTGCCGGGGGGTTAAACGACCGGCCATTGAGAATTTCCTTGCCTTTTTCGTCTTTGCCCACGGGAAACATGACCGCGCCGCTTCCCGTATTCCGTGCGTTTTTCAGATACCGAAAATCAAGGCCTTTCAAGACCCGATTCAATCCACGGGAAATCAGATATTCCCGCGCCGGTCGGGTTGGATCGTCCTTTGTGGCTGGAAAATCCTTCTCGATGTTGCGCCGCAATTCCGGGAACAGCTCCAGGGTCTTGGTGCTTGCCCCGCAATTTGACTTACGGTTACAGTTGATTGCCCATGGTTCTGAATCATAGGCCCATGCGGTTTTATCCCCACATGCCGGGCAAAGAAGCCCGTTTATGGTTTTCCCATTGGAGCGGGTCTTCTCTGTCCAATATGGAGAAGCTTTTAATGCTGAAAGAATCCGGTCTTTCATGCGCTTGCCTCCGTTGCCGTTTGGTGGCAGCCGTCCGACAAGGCTTTATGCCGGTTTAATGGGGTTGCTGTCATTTTTTTCCCTTTTTTGCTATCTGTCGGAATACTCGGAAAGCCAAGCCGCGTCGGGGTATTCGTTTTCTGCCTTCGTTTTCAGTTGCTTCATAAGGGTTTTAAGTTCTTTGTAAATGCGCTCAGATCTCCAGGCCATGTTCCTGAAGTGTATTTGCCCGGATTCCCGTGCCGCCGCCGCAATGAAGATACTGTGCTGGCCTATCAGGTCAGTCATCAAAGGCAGATCAT
The DNA here is from genome assembly GCA_013426815.1 of Paludibacter sp. Taxonomy (GTDB): domain Bacteria; phylum Bacteroidota; class Bacteroidia; order Bacteroidales; family Paludibacteraceae; genus Paludibacter. Next base: position 1,245 of record JACDZH010000166.1, on the reverse strand, counting down.
GCGCGAGTGCCGCTTGTTGTTTCTCAGTTAAAAGGGTCATTTTCCCGCCTCTGCTGAAGATGATAGGCCCTTGATCCATTCATTCAGTTCGGAAGACTTCCAGCGGACAGAGCGACTTCCAAGCCTCACTGGTTGGGGAAATGCCCCTTCAGCCATTAGATTATAAATTTTTGATTTCTTAATACCGGCAACGGCTTCAACATCGGATAAACGTAACAGCACGATGGCTGCAATTGTGGCCTGAACTTTTGACATTTTTTAAACCTCCATGTAAAAAAAAATCGGTTAAGACTTGCGGCGGCGAATCAGGTGCAAAAAAACTGAAGAAAATCTCGTGCGGTCAACCTGTCTTTTGGCGACCCGATTCAAATCCCTCAAAGCGCTTTTTATAAAAGTGCTATTGGCTTTTGCTTGTTTCTTTTTCATTCTTCATTCCTCAGGAATATCAGCTTTTAATGCGTTGATTCACTCTGCTTGCCTACTTCCATCAGTTCGATAATTTTTTCTAGCATTTGCTTTGCCGGCAGTAAATTCGACAAATTAAGTTCTAGTGTTTGCAACATCCCTATGAGTTGCAGGCGCTGCTCTTCGTTATCGGCCAGAGCTTGCCCCATACCCTCAACCGATTTTTTTAGAAAAGCCAGAATTACATCTTTACGGCGGCTGGCCTCTGTGGTTCCAATTCCGATTTGTGCGGTATTTTTTTTCATTGCATCTTCTCCTTGTTCTGATTTTTTCATTGGCATCCGCTCGGACGCGGCGGACGCGGTTTTTCCCCATTGTTTTCCCTTGGCCATTTCTTCCTCCTTTTCAAAATTGGGTTGACGTTTTTATGGTTCCTCCATACGGACAAGTAAGAGCTTCCAAAACCTGAAAAGAGTATATAACCACTTGTATTTATTATTCTATTGAATTCAAAAGGGCTGGAAAAAATATTTCCAAATCAATCAAATATTGTGCAAAATCGGATAGATGCGCGAAAAATTATTTTTTTTGCCAAAAAACCTTCAAATTCATCATTAAAATCAGCATCTTATCTTTTTTGGCAAAAAAAATGAGATGCTGTAGCGAAGCCCTGGAGCCAGCGGCGGCAAAACTGCCGTCACTTTCTGCCTGGGTGCTGGAGCGAAGCTCTGGAATTTCTGATGGACAAAGAGCCGTGACTTTCGGCTATGGGAGTGTAGCGAAGGCCTGGAGCCAGCGGCGGCAAAACTGCCGTCACTTTCTGCCTGGGTGCTGGAGCGA
>JACDZH010000165.1 GCA_013426815.1 Paludibacter sp. | reverse complement strand
TAAGAACCACGCTGAATAACAGCGATATATAATATTAATCGAAATAAAGTCTAATTCTATTTTTGTGATTTGATATATTTTCTACAAATATAATATTAGTTTGCGAAATTGCAGGCAAGTTGATCGAGAATTATTCTAAATTTTTGGTTCTATTACGTTTCGGGTGGGAAAGTTTTTAATTACAAAGAACACAAAGCTTGATATTTATATTCGTGATTCTGTATGCAACCTAAAAGATTTAGATCACATAGGAATAAAACTTCGTTTTATTTTCTTGTTAATCAGTCTGTTTGCTGAGGCAAAACTATGAGTACTAAGTCTTAAAATTCAAAAAAGATAGCTATTTGAACTATGTGTTGAAATAATACCTTCCTGATTTCAATTACATTATAGTATAACAAGTTATTCAATTAACGATGATTTTTTGTAAATGGAATATGCTAAAATGCTTCACCCTAAAGAAACGTATGAATCGAGAAGTTCGCGTACGGTTCTGTGATAGGCAAAGGTGAGAGATTCCCCTTTGCAAACTCTACTTTATGGATAATGAATTTTCAAAATCTGATAAAATTCGGCAGGATTGTGTTGCCAAGGAAGATGACCACTATTTTGGAGTATAAAAATTTTGGCAGTTGGAAAACGATTTATCACAAACTCTTTACTTGATTGATAAATGTCTTTTTCTCCATATACAACTGAAATATAATAACTTGGATTTTCTTGTCGAGTTAAAAGTGGATATTTTAAAATTTTTCGTCTGGTTTTATTGATTGGTTCTGCTTTGATATTCTCAAAATCAAAATTTATTGCGGTTGAAAATTCAAAACCGTTATTATAATTCTTTATTACTTGATTAAAAAGTCGTTTATAAGCATTGTCGCTTCCAATAATTCCTAAAAGACTATTTAATGCCATTTTTGACCATTCGCCTTTCCCACATTTTGATTTATTAAATTGCATTACTTCTTTTTCGGTTTGTTTCCATTCAATATTAGTACCCGAACCCGAAGAGCATAAAAATAAACTCAATAATTTTTCTGGATATTTTTCAGCATAAATTTGAGCGTAAAGTCCACCCCAAGAGTGTCCCCATAAATGAAATTGTGTTACACCATAGTATTGAGCAATACAATCAATATCGCTAATGTAGGCTTCTATTGAAAAATTCCCAGTAGGACAGGGCGATTGTTTTGTACCACGTTGCTGAAATGTAATTATCTGATATGAATCCTTTAACACGTTAATCACTTCTGCAAAGTCCATGGGAACTCCTGGTCCGCCGTGAAGTAGAATAATTGTTTCATTATTTGGATTTTTATAAATGGTTGAAAATAGTTTAACACCTTTATTATCAATGATAGTTGAATTCATAATAGTATCACTTTTAATATTAATTAATTTTGGAAATATCAATTTATCTTTTTTTTTTATATTGATGATACCGCCTATATTTAACTGAACAAAGACAGAATTAGTATTTGCTAAAAAGGTAGAGTTGTTATTGTCAATGCCGTTTTTCCAATAACCATCTTGATTAAATGAATAATTGTATCCTGCTTTTATTCCGAAGATCTGCCCTGATTGATTTTTAAAATTAAAACTAACAGATGGTGTAATACCTATATTGTTATGTGTAAAATATGCTGTTTTATTGGTTAGTATATCGTCTTTTAAGATTTTGTTATTTGACATTAGAAAACCTATTTGTGGTTCTAATTGAAACTTATCGGATTTCAAAATATCATATCCTATTGAAAACTTTGAATTCATTCCTGAAAAATCTAATTTGTAGTCTTGATTAAAAACATTGTCATTGGAATAATAAAATTCAGTTCCTAAAAATAGGTCACCAAAATAATACGAACTTCCTGCACCCATAGAAAAGGAATTTAAATTACCATTTAAAGAAGTGTTGAAATTGGTTTTGAAGCAATTGATTTGAGAGCCTAAAACAGCGTAGAGTTTCAATTGTTTGTTGGTTTGAGCAAATAAGGTATTTGAAAATAATACCAATGACACGATCATAATGAATTTCATTCTTTTCATTTTTTTAAACATTTTAGTTAAACAATGGTGCAAAATTATTGCATTTAAAATCAACACCTATTATCATTTGATAAAATCGTCTTACGCTTAATTAATTCATTTCTCAAACGACTTAAAGAAACAATCGTAATACCTAAACATGATGTAATGATGTGGTGAGGAATTAAATTTTCAAGGTTTGGAAATTGTATTCTTAACGTCAGAAGTCGTTCTTTGCCACTTTATGAACGAAATTCACTTAGATGAAATAAGTTTATGAGAGTTCGGCTTCTAAAATTTTTTGCCCAAAATCGTGAAATTCTATATTGTTGTATCTTATATGTGGTGGAAAAAAATGGGAATCATCTTAATTAAGACCTGTTTTACTCAGTAACTGAACTGCTTGCTTTTTAATCTTGTCGAATTGCATTATTAATATCATTTAAAATTTTGAATACCAAACGAAATATGTTTATAAATATTGTTAATAAACAAGCAAATAAGAAATTAATTCAAACAAACTCTATTGTTAATAACAAATTGCATTCTATAATTACAATGTCATATTTTAAGCCGATTTACTGTAGCGGGATTCTTCATCTTCGGTTTTCAACAGCAAAATTTTAATTGAAATTTTGAAGCAACCAACTAAAAATTTTGAAAATTTGTGTACTTTTGCAAGTAAATTTGAGTTTTTGTTAAAGCTGGTTTTACATATAATGCTTCTTGACCACAAAACTGAACAAATACGATTAACTTTGACAAATAATATTAACAAGAAAAAAATGGAAAAATTCAAACAGTTTTTAAAAAAAATTTCGCCCATTACAGATAGCGAGTTTGTGGACACAATTTTCTATTTTACAGAACAAAATTTGAAAAAGGGAGATTTTTTTGTAAAGCAAGACAAAGTGTGCCGAAATATCGCATTTATACTGAAAGGAACTTTGAGAGTTTATTACATAAACGAAAAGGCAGAAGAGATCACATCTTGCTTTTGTACAGAGAATAATTTGACAACTTCTTACAAAAGTTTTATCCTTCAACAACCCTCTAATATAATTTTACAAGCTATTGAAGATACTCAATTGTTAGTAATTAACTACGAAAACCTACAAAAACTGTATGCTAGAAGTGCTGTATGGCAAACCATTGGTAGATCAGTTGCCGAGCGAGAATATATTGTAATGGAACAATACGCCTCCGTATTAAACAATGAAACAGCCAAAGAAAAATATTTGCGACTACTGAAAGAACAACCCAATGTTCTTCAAAAAGCGAGTGTAGAAGATATTGCTTCCTATTTGGGCGTAACACGTAGAACTTTATCGCGAATACGACAAGAAATTTCAAAATAATCATTCGAGGACAATTGACCTTTTTTGTAAAAAATAAAAATCTGATTTTTGCATTAAATTTAATCAATTTAAAATGGGCTTTTTAATTTCAACAATCTTACTTTCAGCATTTGCATTATTAGCAATATTTGACGGTTTTTACTTTCATATTTTCAAATATCAACTTTTCAATCAGAAGGAAAGTAGGTTTGAACATTTAACACACACAATTGGAGCGATATTATTTCCTCTGATTGTCTATTTTTTATTCATTGTTCAAAACTGCCAGACATGTTTTTATTTGGGTTCGTTAATGGTAGTGTTGGACATATTGGTGCTTGGTATAGATGCTTTCGTAGAAAAGGACAGCAGAAAATTTATGGGCGGACTCCCAAGATGGGAATATATTTTGCACTTATTTGCCAATGGTTTTCATTTTGCTTCCATTGCTGTTTTTTTAGCACTTAAATTAACACTAACTGAAAATGGGATTGAAATAGTTGAAGACCTTTCTACTTTCAAAAACTTTGATATGTTTCAGTTTCTTGCTGTAAACTTATTGCCTGGTGCAGTTATATTTGCATTTGTACACGTTTTTACAAGCATAGATGCAACCATAGTATATTGGAACAAATTAAGAAACAAAATCACCTGCTGTTAAAAAACACAGCAGGTTGATCGATCTCCTTGCTTTTGCACAGCGATACAATTTGAGGACATTTGTCCTTTATTGCCCCCAAAACTTCTCCTAATTTTGCATTATCAATAACAATTAAAAATAATGTAAAATGAACAAAGAACAAATTCACAAAAACGTAAAAAGTGGATATGCTGAGATTGTAAAGCGTAACACTAAAAAATCTTTCTTACCTAGAATTTTTCAATGTTGCGACCCTAAAGAATTAGCAAGCGATATTGGGAAGAAAATTGGTTATAGCGAAGAAGAGCTAAAGAATGTTCCCGGAGATGCTAATTTAGGTATCGGCTGTGGAAACCCAACTGCGTTGGCTTCTATAAAGCAAGGCGAAACAATTTTAGACCTTGGTTCGGGTGCAGGGTTTGACTGTTTTTTGGCTTCAAAAGGAACAGGCGAAACAGGAAAAGTAATTGGTGTTGACATTACACCAGAAATGGTGGCTCAAGCCAAAAAGAATGCAGAAAAAGGCAATTACAAAAATGTGGAATTCAAAGTTGGCGAAATAGAAAACTTGCCAGTTGAAAGCAACAGTATTGATTTAGTAATTTCAAATTGTGTTATTAATTTATCCAACCAAAAAGAACAAGTTTTAAAAGAAGCGTATAGAGTAACAAAACCGAATGGTAGAATAATGATTTCGGATATTATTTTACTTAACGACTTGCCCGATTATGTGAAAAATTCAGTTGAAGGACATATTGCATGTTTGGCTGGGGCAATTAGAATGGAAGATTACATACACGCCATTAAGAAAGCAGGTTTTAACGATATTAGCATTGACAAAAAAGCACCATTTCCTATAGAATTGATGCTTAATGACCCCATAGCGGAAAAGATTGTAATAGAAAATAATCTTTCAGAAAAAGAAATTAAAGACATAGCCAACTCAATTGCAAGTATTTCGATAAGTGCAAAAAAACTATAACCATGAAAGCGAATTATAAAAAAACATTTTTAGGAAGCATTTTGGCTTTCATATTGGGTACAAGTTGTTGTTGGCTTACTTCATTGGCTGTTTGGTTTGGTGGAGCTACTTTTTTGACCGTTCTATCCAGATTTGTACACAACTATAATTCTATTATATTAGGTATTGCATTATTGTTTTTTGGAATTGGAGTTTATCAATTTTGGAGACACAAAATGTGCAAAGGCAATTGTAAATGCAATAAAACACTTTCAATAATTTCACTTCTCTTAATTTCAAGTTTATCCATAATTTAACAAGAAAAAGCATAGTCCAAAGATCAAATTCTTGAAATAAGAAAACAGACGACTGAAAGCAATTCTTGAAATCTTTGAATACAACTGAATAATATAAAAAACCAATATGCTTGTTTAATTTTGAAAGTAAAATGCTTGTCACCTTTCAAATTCTTGTTTTAAATTGATGTAAGTAGTTACAAGTATTTAGTTACACGTTACAAGACTGTTTAACTGGACATTAATTACATAAAATATATCAATAATTATTACATATTACTTACAAAGATAGCATTATACTATGAATAGTAAAGATTGACTTTTGCTTCTGTAACACAATATGAAGGATAGATTTAAATATTTTAGACTTTATTTCGATTAAAATACTATGTAGTTGTAATAAAACTACTTGAACTTTTTAAGCACGTCCTCAATCTCCAACTTTTTCTTTCTCAATAAATCGGAACAGGTAAACGGAAGGGGATACGACAGTAGAATTAATAATGTAGCTCATTGTTTGCAATATGCAAAGTAACTCAAATACTTGTTCCGTTTACTAAAGGGAGATGGATTTAGGGAGATGTCTGAAAACTAAAGCAATAGCATTTAAATCAAAATAAAGTCTAATAGAAATTACTCTTTCTAAAATAAATCTATATGGAGCCGAAAGAGTAAATTCTGATATTATATTAGAGCAACTTCGCGAATTAAAACCGATACATTATAAACACAAGTTCCTTATCCATAAAAAGGATGAGTTTATACAAATAGTTGTTGAAGATATTGCTTATTTTATAGAAGAAGATGGTGCTACCATGTTGTATACTATAAATGGGAAAAAGTACGTTATTGATTACACTATCGATGCACTTGAAAAACTGGTAACATCTGATATGTTTTATAGAGTGAACAGAAAAATGTTACTAAACCAAGTTGTAATTATAGGAATTAACACACATTTTAATCGTAAACTCAAATTATCCTTAAGCATTAAATCTGATAATACAGTATTTGTAAGCAAGGAGCGAGTAGCAAACTTTAAAGAATGGATGGAAAAATAAAATCCAATTTTCATTCAATATGTAAATATACTTTATTTCCAAATACTTATTTAAACTATTCATTTATTTAGAACAATAAACAAATAATATACATGAAGCACTATGAGAATTTTCAATTTCAGGGAATTTAGTGAATAAAAAAAGCAGAATATACAATTCTGCTTTTTTTAATTATTAGAAAGATAATCTTTCAATATCTTTCACCCTAACTCCAACTTTACCAACAATAGATCTCAGTTGTTCAGGTGAGATGGCAAATATTCTACACCAAAACTCTAATACCCATGATTGATTTAAGTTTATCCTTGTTGGATCTTTAGGTCTTCTGTTGTAAAATCTTCGCGACATAAATAATAAATTTAAATGTTAAACCAATTATACCTTTTTTTTCTTTTTAATACACCTTTAAAAACATAATAACCTGATTCACAATCACAAACTAGATCTGATTCGTAATAACAATTTCTGCTTATAGATTTTCTCTATTTCTATTATTTTATTTTCAAGCAAAATATCAAATTGTCCGGAGATACTATCGGTATTGGAAATTTGGTAACAATCTTTATTTTCAGTTTGTAACTCAATATTCGAGTTTCCTAATGCCACTTCATCTTTCTTCATTATGCATGTATCTATAAAGTTTGAGTCTATTGAATCGGAAAACGAATTCAATGAGTCATTCATCGATACTGATGCTATTTTTATTTTTTGAGTATCTAAATCAAGCGATGAAAACGGATATTTTGCCTCTTCTGTTCGATAAGTGTATCCTGTACCGGGTATATGACCTTTAAATTGAATTTTTTTTTTACAAGCCATTGAAGTAATCGCTAACACACTAAAGATAAAATATTTTAAATTCATATTTTTTTTGTAATTAGAGTGTGTTTATAAAGTCCTATATTTTTTGCTCGATTTTATAAAAAA
>JACDZH010000164.1 GCA_013426815.1 Paludibacter sp. | reverse complement strand
GCTTGTGTTAGCTATAAAAATGAATTTTAGGTACAACACCCGATACTCATTTTAAGTAATATTGCTACTATAGCTAAAAACATAGACAAATTCCTATAATTTATATTATGTAAAATAGAAATGAGGGTTTTATTAATACCTCTCTTTTCTGTAAATCCAGTATAAATAATGCTCAATCATCCTATTTCCTATTTGATATAAAAAGCCACCAAATACAAATTGACTTAGTTGCTTCGTTTTGAATAAATAATATTTTAATTTTAAGTGATTACAATTTTCAAATTTAATTCATCCAATTGCGTTTGATCGATTTCAGCCGGTGCATCAATCATTACGTCACGTCCCGAATTGTTTTTTGGAAATGCTATACAATCACGAATACAGTCTAATCCTGCGAACAAAGAAACTAAACGATCCAAACCAAAAGCCAATCCACCATGCGGTGGTGCTCCATATTGGAATGCACTCATTAAAAATCCAAACTGTGCTTCAGCTTTTTCGGGGGTAAATCCAAGATGTTTGAACATCTCTTTTTGCAATTCACTGTCGTGAATACGGATGGAACCACCACCTAACTCTACTCCATTTACCACCATATCATAAGCATTTGAACGAACTTCACCTTTGTCGGTTTCCAACAATGGAATATCTTCAAGTAATGGAGATGTAAATGGGTGATGCATAGCATAATAACGTTCTGTTTCTTCATCGTACTCAAACAAAGGAAAATCGATAATCCACAAGGGTGAAAATACATTTTTATCACGAAGTCCTAGCCTTGCTCCCATTTCTAACCTTAGTTCGCACAATGCTTTCTGGGTTTTTCGTTTATCACCGGCAAGTATTAAAATTAAATCACCGGCTTGGGCTTTAAACTGAGATGCTATATGTTTCAAATCATCATTCGAATAGAATTTATCGACTGATGATTTGTAACTTCCATCTGCTTCACACCGAATATAAACCATGCCCTTTGCTCCTATTTGCGGACGTTTTACAAAATCTGTCAATTCGTCGAGCTGTTTGTGAGTATATCCTGCACATCCTTTCGCACAAATACCACCGACATAATTTACTGAGTCAAAAACTACAAAATCATGCCCTGATACAAATTCTTTTAATTCAACAAGCTTCATTTCAAAACGAATATCAGGCTTATCTGAACCATAATATTTCATTCCATCCGCCCATGTCATACGTGGAAAATCGTAAGTAAAATCGATATTTTTTACAAATTTGAATAAATGTTTCACCATTCCTTCAAAAATTTGTAAAACATCTTCCTGATCAACAAACGCCATTTCGCAATCAATTTGGGTGAATTCAGGTTGACGATCAGCACGTAAATCTTCGTCTCGAAAACACTTAACTATCTGAAAATAACGGTCAAATCCAGAAACCATTAACAATTGCTTAAATAATTGTGGCGATTGAGGTAAAGCATAAAATTGTCCGGGATTCATACGCGATGGAACAACAAAATCACGAGCTCCTTCGGGTGTAGATCCAATTAGTACTGGTGTTTCTATTTCTAGAAAGTTAATTTGATCTAAATAACGACGTGTTTCGAATGCCATGGCATGACGCAATTCGAGATTATGACGAACTGCATTTCGGCGTAAGTCTAAATAACGGTATTTCATACGAATATCATCACCACCATCAGTATTATCCTCGATTGTAAATGGTGGCGTTTTCGATTCGTTGAGTATTTTCAATACCAAAACAAGAATTTCAATTTCTCCAGTTTCAATATTCGCATTTTTATTGCTGCGTTCAGCTACTTTACCGGACACTTGAATCACAAACTCACGACCAAGTTTATTAGCCGCTTCAAATAAATCAGCATTAACATCCTGGTTCAATACCAATTGCGTTATTCCATATCGATCGCGAATATCTACAAAAGTCATTCCGCCCATCCTTCGGGTACGTTGTACCCAACCGGCTAATGTTGATTTCTGTCCTACATTGGCAATTCGTAGTTCGCCGCAAGTGTGAGTTCTAAACATATTCTATTTAGTTAAAAATGAATAATTAAGACTGAATTATTATTCTAATATCAATTTATATTTTGGATAGCAAAAGTACTAAAAATATCGTATAATAAAACCATCAAATAAAAAAGATGCAGAGAACAAATTCTTTGCATCTTCAATAGTTAGGAAAAACAATGAATTAACCAAGTATTGCTTCGGGGAATACTTTTTTAATTAAACCTTTCAAAACGTCTCCAGGTCCAAGTTCAATAAATTCAGTAGCACCATCAGTTACCATATTTTTAACTGTTTGCGTCCAACGTACCGGCGCAGTTAATTGTGCTATCAGATTTTCTTTGATATATTCAGGGTTTGTTTGTGGATAGGCGTTAACATTTTGATAAACAGGACAAATTGGAGTACTGATTATTGTGGCGTTTATAGCAGACTGCAATTCTTCACTTGCAGGTTGCATAAATGGAGAGTGAAAAGCACCGCCAACACTTAATTTTAGTGCACGTTTGGCACCTCTTTCTTTTAATAAATCACATGCTTTGTCAATACCAACAATTGAACCGGAAATAACAATTTGACCAGGACAGTTATAGTTGGCAGGAACTACAATACTGTCTTTGATTGATTCGCAAACTTCTTCAACTGTTTCGTCATCTAGACCCAGCACAGCAGCCATAGTCGATTCTTCCATTTCGCAAGCTTTTTGCATAGCTATGGCACGTGCATAAACTAATTTCAAACCATCTTCAAATGTTAGTGCCTTAGCAGCAACCAATGCTGAAAATTCTCCCAACGAATGACCTGCAACCATATCAGGTTTAAATTCATCACCTAAAACAATGGCTGATATTAAAGATTGAAGAAAAATTGCAGGTTGTGTAACCTTCGTTTGACGCAAATCTTCGGGCGTTCCTTCAAACATTAAATCGGTAATCCGAAAACCCAAAATTTCATTTGCATTCTCGAAATACTCTTTTGCCAGAGTTGATTGTTCATACAAATCTTTGCCCATTCCAACATATTGGGCACCTTGACCGGGAAAAACATAAGATCTCATGTAAATATATTTTAGTTTTTAATTTTTTAAATGAATTTTAAATTAAAATTTAATTATTTAGCTGATATTGAATAAATTAATAATAAAAAAACAGTAATTTTTTTTCAAATAAAGCGCAAAGGTAAGAAAAAGTTGAATAAATATTTGCAAACTAGTTATAAAAAATAAAATACAAAATATAATAAACTGAATATCTGTCATTTAAATTAAAATGATAATTGTATAATTTATATTATTAAAAAAACAACTAACTTTGGCGTCAAAAATAAGAAAAATGGAACAGATTTTAAAATATTTTCCAAATCTATCAACAACACAAATATCTCAATTTGAATCGCTTTACCAGTTATACATCGAATGGAACGAAAAGATTAATATAATTTCACGCAAAGACATTGAAAATCTGTACGAACATCATGTTTTACATTCATTAGCCATTGCACAGATTATTCATTTTCAATCAAATACAAATATTTTGGATGTTGGTACCGGTGGAGGTTTTCCTGGAATTCCATTGGCTATTTTGTTTCAGGAAGTAAATTTCGTTTTAATTGATTCCATCGGTAAAAAGATTAAAGTAGGAAAGGCAGTCGCCAATGCTATTGACCTAAAGAATATCAAGCTTAAACATTTACGCATTCAGGAAGAAAAAGAAAAGTATGATTTCGTTGTTAGTCGTGCGGTAATGCCGTTAGACGATTTAATTAAGTTGGCGAAAAAGAATATTAGTAAAAATCAGAAAAATGCACTTCCCAACGGACTAATTTGCCTGAAAGGAGGTGAATTACAACATGAAGTACTTCCCTATAAAAACATCGCCGAATTATACGAAATTAGTGATTATTTTAATGAAGAATATTTTAAAACAAAAAAAGCAGTGTACGTACCACTATAAATTTTCATTCACAAATTAACCTATACATGACAATTAAAACATTCACATTCAATCCTTTTCAGGAAAACACATATCTTATTTTCGACGAAAGCAAAGAAGCATTACTTATTGATGCAGGTTGCATTTCTGAAAATGAAAAAATGCTACTAAAAACTTTTATCGATACCAATAAATTATTTCTAAAACGGGTTATCAATACCCATTTGCATCTTGATCATCAATTTGGAAATAAATTTCTTTTCGATAATTATGGAATTGCTCCAGAAGCTTGTAAAGAAGATGATTTTTTGTTGGACAATGTTATTGCTCAGGCACGTTCTTTTGGATTTCGAGTTGAAGAAGAAGCTCAGCCTTTAGGTAGATATATTTCTGATAATCAGTTGATAAAATTTGGAAATTCCACTTTATTATCTATTCATGTTCCCGGACACTCGCCCGGAAGTATGGCATTTTATTCGGAAGATGATGGCATTTTAATTTCGGGAGATGTTTTGTTTCAAGGTTCAATCGGTAGAACAGATTTACCCAGAGGCGATTATGCTACTTTAATTCTGTCAATTACAAAAAAATTGCTTCCCCTACCCGATTCTACTGTGATTTATTGCGGTCATGGTCCAACTACAACCATTGGAAACGAGAAGAAATACAATCCCTATCTATAAAATATTCGTAGAGATTATTCTCTATAACAAATTGATAAACAGAAGGATGTAACCATTTGGTAACATCCTTTTTTTGTGCAATAAAATCACGGATTTGTGTGGAGGAAATATCGTAAAAAGGTGTTGAAAGTAATTGCATTTGTGGATATTTATCAATCACTTCAGCAAAATCATATCCACGACGTGGATAAACAAGAACCGAATATTCTTTTAATATCTGTTGGTAATCTTTCCATTGATCAAAAACCAATGCATTATCGCTTCCAATGATAAGAAAAAATTGATAATCAGGGTATTGTACTGATAAAACTTGTAAAGTATCAATACTATAAGACGGGATTGGCATACAAAATTCAATATCGGAAGACTTAAAGAGTGGTTGATGTTGAATTGACAACATTAGCATGTCTAAACGGATATATTCATCAATTAATTCATTTTGCTTTTTCAACGGATTACATGGGGAAACTACAAACCAAACATTATCAACAATTTGATTTTCAATCAGATATTCCGCTAATTTTTGATGACCGAGATGTATTGGATTAAAAGAACCGGAAAAAACTCCTATTCGTTTTTTAGTATTCTTTCCAACTTTTTGCTCAGTCTTCATGTTTAGAAAAATTGGTTTAAAAGCCTAGAAATTCCAGAATTGCCTTTTCAGCAACTTTTTTTGTTTTGTCCAAATCATCATTCACAATTACAATATCAAATTTTGGAGCAAACGTCATTTCAAAATCAGCTTTTCCAATACGTTTGGCGATCATTTCAGGGGAATCAGTTCCCCTGTTCATCAAGCGTTGATGTAGTATCTCTAAGCTTGGTGGAGCTATAAAAAAAGCCAATGCACGTTCAGAAAATTGTTTTTTAATATTCAAACCACCCATTACATCGACATCAAAAACAATGTTTTTTCCATTTCTGGAAATTCGTTCTATTTCGCTCCGAAGTGTTCCATAATAACAATCGGGGTAAACTTCTTCAAATTCTAAAAATTCGTTTCGTGAGATTTTCTCTCGAAATTCGTCTGGTGTAAGATAATAGTAATCAATGCCATGATGTTCAGTTCCACGCGAAGCTCTACTTGTAGCAGAAACAGAAAATTCCATATTGTAACCGCAAGTCAATAAATGTTGTACCAAAGTACTTTTGCCTGCTCCCGATGGAGCTGAAAATATGATAATTTTGCCTGCCATTCTTTATTTATAAATAATTGATTTTTAATTGTTTAAATTAACTCGTTTTAAAGTACATTCAGCACTTGCTCTTTAATTTGTTCAAGGTCATCTTTCATTTGCACCACTATTTTTTGCATTTCGCTGTTATTCGATTTTGATCCAAGTGTATTTATTTCTCTTCCAATTTCTTGTGCAATAAAACCTAATTTTTTTCCAGGAGATTTCTCAAATTGCATAGTTTCTATAAAATAATCTAAATGATTATGTAAGCGCATTTTTTCTTCGTTAACATCCAGTTTTTCAATATAAAATATAAGCTCTTGCTCCAATCTGTTTTTGTCAAAATCAATTTTATCGGATAATGCCTGTAAGTTTTCTTCTAATCGGGCTTTAATTTTCTTTACACGTTCAGCTTCAAAAGGGGCAGTTTCTTCTAATAATTGACCTATGTGCGCGATTTTATCATTGAATATTGCTTCGAGCGATTTGCCTTCCTGAATTCTAAATGCGGTAAGTTGTTCTATACCAGATGCTATTGTTTTACGAATCTCCAGCCACTCAATTTCATCCAGTTCTACCATTTCTGTTTTCATGGTGTCGGGCAAACGAAGTAAAATATCGAACCAATTGGCTGGTACATCAATGCCTATATTGTCAGATAATGTTTTGATTTGATGATAGTAGGATTCTATAACTGATTGATTGATCTGGGTTACTGATTCTTTGCCTGAATTATCTACATAAAGTGAAAAATCAATCTTGCCCCGTTCTAATTTTTGTGAAAGTTCATTTCTAATTTCGATATCTTTTTCGCGATAAAGCCCAGAAATGCGAGTCGAAACATCCAACTGTTTGCTATTTAGCGATTTAATTTCAATAACTATTTTTTTATTTCCATATTCGCAAGTGGCTTTTCCAAAGCCGGTCATCGATTGTATCATTTTTTTATGAGCTAATGTCAAAAAAAGACTATTGTTTGTTTGATATTGATTTTCTATACTGCAAAAGTAGTATATTTATTTTAAAGAACCGATTTTAAATTGTCACAGTGTATATAAATATTCCAAATGAAATAGAATGACAAAATCTACTGAAAGAAAACTGTTTAAGTTTTTTTTAGTACGTATAAATATTTAAATTTCAAATAGACTTCTTATATTATTTAAAAATCAGTACAATGGAATATCAATTTTATTTCATAATCATAATAAAAAGGTACAAAATGTTTCGGTTTTACAGAATTCTTCTTACTTTTGTCACGATTAATAACAACAAATATGAATTTAATTGACTATTTATTTTCTTGTCGTAACAAAACTATCGTAATTAAGCAATGAGGTTTGGCTGGTTACACTTGTACATAAAATGAAAAATCCTACATAACTGCCTGTTGTTTAAAACCAAACGACATGCAGTTTATTTTTTTTGTAAACTAAAAAATAAATACTTTAAATCACTGTTGTCCGGTAAAAAGAATTTTGATTAGATTGAAAAAAGAGGAGCCA
>JACDZH010000163.1 GCA_013426815.1 Paludibacter sp. | reverse complement strand
AGGGGTAGTTTTTTGCAAATATACAAAAACCCACACAATTAAGGGTAGAACCAAACTAACTATAGCGGAAGCCGAAAAGCTTATGAGTAGGCAAAACCATTCAAAATCGATGTTTTATGAAAACCAATTTGTTTATTCTGACAGTTCTATTTTTTTTATTATACTCGTGCAAAGAAGATAATAGTAAAGTTGTAGTATGTTGGGGTGATAGTCTAACAGCTCCTCATGCTAGTAATAGTGTAAAGGCGAAAGTAAAAGAGCTTATTAAAGGAGACGATACTTACCCAAGCGTCTTAGAAGATAACCTTGGCAAAGGTTATCGTATTGTTAACTGCGGCATCGGTGGAGAAACAACTCTCACCATTATGGGACGTCAAGGTGCATTCCCTATGAAACTTGCTCATGACATTATTCTATTCAATAGTAATAAATCAAAATTTACTAAGTTTATAGGAAACTCAGACTTAGTAGCATTCGAGTCTACATTTAATAATCAGAAAGTTACTCCTCTATTGCAAGGCGGATGGGATGAAACAGGTTCTTCATATTTCAATCCATGCATTATTAATGGAAAATCATTTACCATTAAATCAGAATCTCTTTTTTGGGTAGAAGATGGAAAATTTCAATTTGAATATAACTACTTCATCGAAAGCAATAAAGAAATATCTAAAACAGATACAATAAAAAAAGGTACAATAATTGAAACTAATGGTATGCATACACTTCGCAATGTATATGCAAATGTATTCTTTATGGGTCAGAATGGTGGTTTCAAAGATGCAGCTGAACTTATTGAGCAATATAAAGCAATGATAAAGTATAGCAATTGTAACAAATATGTAATTATCGGATACCACAAAACAAATATTCCAATGCCTAATATCAATCGAATGATAGAAATGGAAGATTCATTAGATAATGAATTTGGAGACCACTACATAAACCTCCGTTCCTATTTAGTGAAAAATGGATTGAAAGATGCAAATTTAACTCCTACTACTATTGACAAGGATTCTATCAAGAACAATCAAGTTCCACCTCAATTGATGGTTGATGGTTGCCATTTTACTTCCGTAGGATATGCACTTGTAGGCAAACTTGTTTCAAAACGTTTCAAAGCCCTTGGATATTAATAACTAAAAGCCCCCGCTGGCACGATATAGCTGTCAAGCTAAGAAATTTATTTTTTTTGTAAATGCCTAGTGTTCGCGCTGAAAGCTTATTATAACCTAGCTAAGGTTCGGAGTATGGCTCTCTGCCTACGTCGGGCTAGAAGCAAAGCTCACCGATATAAATCGGTATGTACCACCAGCTTTGCATCTTATACATTTAATCGGCTGAATTTCAGTAATGGAGTTTAGCCGATTTTGGTTTATATATAAATTCAAAATAAAAGTATTATCTTTGTATTTATAATTCAAAAATCAACACTATGGAAATCATTTCAATGTTTTATGGTATAATCATTTCAATGTATTATTTGGACAACAAACAACACAACCTGCCACATATTCATGTAAAATATCAAGATGATGAAGCTGTGATTTCGATTATTGACGGTCAATTATTGGAAGGAACTTTAAAAACTAATAAGATGAAACTTGTTTTGGCGTGGATTGAAATACATAATGAAGAATTAATGGCTGATTGGGCATTGGCGATAAGTGGTGAAACTATTTTCAAAATAGACCCTTTAAAATAATAAATATATGAATCCCAGAGTAATAAATGTAAAGCCAGAACAAAACTACAAATTATTGATTACATTCAATAATGGTGAAAAGAAAAGTTTTGATGTAAAACCATACCTCGGAATCGGTATTTTTAAGGATTTGAAGGATATTAGTCTATTCAATTCTGTTAAACCGTTTCTAGGAAGTATCCAATGGGCAAATGGTGTGGATCTTTGTCCAGACACCCTTTATCTTGAAGGTGAAACGTGTTGAATCTTGAATAATTATTCCATTGTTGGGCGTATAGTATTTTGTTTTCTTGGTTCGGCATATAGCACCCCTGTCCTCCTGGATATATACAAACGTGATTTAACCAACAAATTTTGTGGCTTGTTGGCGGGATTTTTTTTACTCCCGCCTTTTGTATTCTTAGGATTTTCAATCCATTTCCACTCGCACGCTATCACATGTCTGTGACACGTGCCATAATATAATACTTTTAAAAAAGCATTGGCGGCTTTACCTAGTGTGAAGCCGTCAATTTTTTAGAGACAAATATTCGCTCCCTGAAATGAATTTCCAGACTTGTGTCCTACAATACTAAAATTGAATTTGTTTTAATCTGAATAAAGTCTACTTTCTTGTTTTTTGATTCTAAAATCTTCAATTTCAAAATCTTCAATCCAAATCAATGTGTTCAGCCAGAATGGCTTGCTTTAGAAAAATGGAAGCGGAAGACGCAAATTTTTCGACCGATTCGGTGGTAAGATATCGAGTTGTTGCATTTTTTGTACAGCGATGATCCATTTCGGGATGTCGTTTCAGGTAATCAACCAGACTTTGTGCAACAATTTCACCTTGCGAAATTAGCTTAATTCCTTTGGGGAGAAATGATTTTATTTTTGCCTCGATAAGTGGATAATGGGTGCAACCCAACATTATTGTATCAATTTCTGGATCGGTAGCAAGTAAAAGTTGTACATTTTTCTGAATAAAATAATCAGCACCTTCCGAGTTGTGTTCATTGTTTTCAATCAATGGAACCCACATGGTACAAGCTTCAGAGCTAACAAAAATATCATTATAAATTTTTTGAATTTCGAGCGGGTAGGAGTTGGATTGTACCGTTCCGGTTGTTGCCAACAAACCAATATGTTTTGTGTGTGTCATAGCTCCAACTGCTTCCACTGTGGGACGAATTACACCCAACACACGTCGGTTTCCATCCAATAATGGTAAATCGCGCTGCTGAATGCTGCGTAAAGCCTTGGCAGAAGCAGTATTACATGCCAGCACTACCAATTGACAACCCATGTTGAATAAATAGGTTACACATTCCAGGGTATATTTATAAACCACATCAAACGAACGAGTTCCATAAGGTGTTCGTGCATTATCGCCCAAATAAATAAAGTCATTATCAGGCATTTCGGTACGAATTTTTTCCAAGATGGTCAAACCACCATAACCCGAATCGAAAATTCCGATTGGACCTGTAAAGCCCCCCAACCCCCGAAGGGGGATTAAAGACTTTTCCTCTATTTCTTTAAATAAATTTTGCATAATCTATATTTAAGTCCCCTTCGGGGTATTTAGGGGGCTTATTTAATCAAACATTTCTCCGGCATTATTGCTCATCTGAACCATCTTATCGTATTCAGCCGGTGACAAATCGAGGAAGTAATAATTTTGTGGATTCATTATTTCACCTTTGTAATGCACTTCGTAATGTAAGTGTGGTCCGGTCGATTTTCCGGTATTTCCAATCAATCCAATTACATCACCACGTTTTACTGCTTGTCCCATGTGCACTCTGATTGAACTCATGTGTCCGTACAAAGTGATATAGCCATATCCATGATTAATTTGCACACAATTTCCATAACCTTGTTCCCAACCGGCACTTTTCACGGTACCGTTTCCAGTGGCATAAATATCTGTTCCAATAGGTGCAGTAAAGTCCATCCCTGCATGGAATCGTCGGGTATGGTAAATTGGGTCTATACGCCATCCGAAGCCCGATGCCATCCGATTTAGATTCTTGTTAAGCACTGGTTGAATTGCGGGTAGATTTTGCAACATGGTTTCCTTATTTTTGGCTAATAAAACCAATTCGTCGTAAGATTTAGATTGAATGTATAGCTCCTTTTTTAATTCAGCCAATTTTTTTGTTGTGGTTACAACAATTTCCGAATTGGTCATATCCAATAATTGCTCATAGTATTCTCTATTAGATGCAGTAGCACGGCGCACAGAGAAAGGAATTGGATCGGACTGAAAAATAACACGATACAGATTATCATCCCTTTCCTGCAAATCCGAAATTACCAATTGTAATTCTTCCATTTGACGTTCAATTACTTTATATTGAGCTTTCATGTGGTTTTTTTCTTGTCCCAATTGCTTTTCTTCCGGCGAAGAAACAGTAGAAACAAAAATAAAGAAAAATATAGCACCCAATGATACACCCGAAACAGCATGAATCAACAGTTGTTTTAGCCAATGAGTTATTGTATGCTCAATTTGCTCGTAACTTAATGTATCCGAATTAAAGTGGAATTTTTTTCTAGCCATAAATATTTTTTTTACACTTTATTTCCTAAAATGGAAAAAAATGCCGCTATTTAAGTAGAAAATGTAAGCTGATCAGTCTGTTCTATATAAAAAAACGACAGGTCATTACAATATTTATATCTACAATAGCTGCAAAAATAATAAATTTGAGCTACTTTTGCAGTCTTTATTTGATTTTATTAACCTAGAATTGTTACAAGTTACAAGTTATAAGGAAATTTTTTTTCAAATAGACAGGTTAACCATTTGAATGAAAGATTAAAAAGTTATGGGTTTTCCATTTTTTAAAAAAAATAAATAATTCATTAACTTGTGTTATGTTAAGTCAATAATGACATATTATGAATGTCTTAAATTATTGCTGCATAGCATTTTCAAATTTTCTAATCAACACATTTTCAAATTAACATTACACTAGATATGACTTCACAAGAAATTCGACAATCTTTTCTCGATTTTTTCGAAAGCAAACAACACAAGATTGTTCCGTCAGCACCCATGGTTATCAAAGATGATCCCACTTTGATGTTTACCAATGCAGGTATGAATCAATTCAAAAACATTATTCTGGGAAATGATCCCATCAAGTATTCTCGCATTGCCGATTCGCAAAAATGTTTACGTGTAAGCGGTAAACACAATGATTTGGAAGAAGTCGGACATGATACTTACCATCACACCATGTTCGAAATGCTTGGTAACTGGTCATTTGGCGATTATTTCAAAAAAGAAGCCATCGAATGGGCTTGGGAATATTTGGTTGATGTTTTGAATCTCGATACCGACCGATTATATGTCACCGTTTTCGAAGGTTATGCGCCCGAAGGATTGGAACGCGATGATGAAGCAGCCGTCATTTGGGAACAATTCTTACCCAAAAGCCGTATTATTAACGGAAATAAAAAAGACAATTTCTGGGAAATGGGCGATACAGGTCCTTGTGGTCCATGTTCAGAAATTCATATTGATATCCGCAATAACGAAGAACGTGCCAAAATTGACGGTTTGACATTGGTCAAT
Organism: Paludibacter sp.; assembly: GCA_013426815.1. Classification (GTDB taxonomy): domain Bacteria; phylum Bacteroidota; class Bacteroidia; order Bacteroidales; family Paludibacteraceae; genus Paludibacter. The sequence goes on along the minus strand of JACDZH010000163.1, from coordinate 2,094 downwards.
GGCAGTCACCCACAAGTGATTGAAATTTGGAACAATGTATTTATGCAATACAATCGCAAAGCCGATGGTTCGCTCGAGGGACTTCCGGCTAAAGTAATTGACACCGGAATGGGTTTTGAACGTTTGTGTATGGCTATTCAGGGTGTACAATCCAATTACGACACCGATGTTTTTACACCCATTATCAAGGAAATTGCAGTGATTTGCCAAACAGAATATGGCAAAAACGAACAAACCGACATTGCCATGCGGGTAATTGCCGACCATATTCGTACCATTGCCTTTTCTTTTACCGATGGACAATTTCCATCGAATGCCAAAGCCGGTTATGTGATTCGTCGTATTTTGCGTCGTGCTGTTCGATACGGTTATACCTTCCTCGACCAACGTTCAGCATTTATGTATAAGTTGATAGTAGTGTTGAGTCAGAATATGGGTAAGGCTTATCCGGAATTAATTTCTCAAAAAACATTGATCGAGAAAGTAATCAAGGAAGAAGAAGAATCTTTTTTGCGCACCCTGGAAACGGGAATAAAATTACTCGATAAAGTAATGGACGAAGCAAAAAAAGAAGGAAGTAAGGAAATCACCGGCAAAGTTGCATTTACACTTTACGATACATTTGGTTTTCCATTGGATTTGACTGAACTTATTTTACGGGAGAATAATTTCACTGTGAATATTGAAGATTTCAATACCGAAATGCAAAAACAAAAAGAACGTGCCAGAAATGCTGCAGCCACCGAAACCGGCGACTGGATTACTGTTCGCGAAGGCGACAGTGTGTTTGTGGGTTATGATAAGACTGAATGTGAAACAACAATTCTACGATACAGAAAAGTTGTTCAAAAAAATGAAAATTATTATCAGATAGTATTATCAGAAACTCCATTTTACGGTGAAATGGGAGGACAGGTTGGTGATAGAGGGTATATAACTGACCTAGATTCAACTACTCCAATCCCTGTAATTGATACAAAAAAAGAAAATAATCTTACAGTTCATATAACATATCAATTACCACTAAATATAAATGCACCAATATTTGCCAATATTAATTTAGAAGATCGCAAGGCGACCGAATGCAATCACTCTGCAACCCACTTATTACACGAAGCTTTACGCGAAGTGTTGGGAACGCATGTTGAACAAAAAGGTTCGTTTGTAAGTCCGGAAGCTTTACGTTTTGACTTTTCGCATTTTCAAAAATTGAGCAAAGAAGAAATTCGAGCAGTAGAAAAAATTGCCAATCGCAAAATTAGAGAGAATCATGTTTTGAATGAAATGCGCGACACACCCATAGCACATGCACAAGCACTTGGAGCAATGGCTTTGTTTGGCGAAAAATATGGTGAATCGGTTCGTGTAATTCAATTTGGAACTTCAACAGAACTATGTGGTGGAACGCACGTGCAAGCCACCGGCGAAATCGGCATGGTACGGATTACTTCCGAAACTTCAATTGCTGCAGGGATTCGACGTATTGAAGCCATTTCGGCAATAGGTGTCGAAAAACTGATTGATTTTCAACAAGACAGCCTCACCGATGCCCGCGATTTCTTTAATAATACACCCGATTTAATGTCGGCTATTCGTAAATCGATTGAAGAGAACAGCGATTTGAAGAAACAAGTTGATGGCTATATTCACGAAAAAATAATGAACTTGAGAGATGAATTGATACAGGAAGCAACACTTATTAATGACATAAAAGTAATCAGTTTAGAAACCGATTTGCCTGCCGATATGATTAAAACACTGGCGTTTCAAATTCGTAATATTGAAAAGGAAAAACTGTTTTTTGTGGCAGGTAGTGTTTTTGATGGCAAACCATCATTGACCGTTTTACTTTCTGACGATTTGGTTGCAACCGGAATGAACGCTGTAAATATTGCCCGCGAAGCTGCCAAAGAAATTCAGGGTTGTGGTGGCGGACAACCATACTTTGCTTCGGCTGGTGGCAAAAATGCTGATGGAGTTAGCAAAGCAATTGAAAAAGCATTGGAATCGATGAAATAATTTCGATAACTTTTACAAAGTTTATTAACCTGAGTTCGGGATAAGAAAGTGTGTCAAAAAGTTGTATCATAGGAG
>JACDZH010000162.1 GCA_013426815.1 Paludibacter sp. | reverse complement strand
GCATTGCCTGCATGAACCAAAATTTGCGAAAAAACCCTTGACATCGAACAGAGTACCTACACGCATAACATCTTCTGTTGTTTTGTTTTTTTATCTGGGTATGAAATCAAGCTGAATAATTACAAAAAGAAAGCAGATAAGTAGGTATGGTGTCCCAATTTTTTGGGCCCATATTTTTCCCTTTTACCGAAACTATTTTCTTGTTCTTTTGCCAGCACATGGATAGATATTCACTTAATGTGATTACCCCACATCCACGCTGGTGGATGGATGTGACAAGAAATCTCATTTGTGATCTATCAGCAACACAACTTCCTGTTTTATGAGTACCCCGTATTCCGGGGTTAGATACACGAGGTGGCATATATGTCAATTGAACTCCCGCTTGAGACCTTGTCGGTACCCGAGAAAATCCAATTGCTGGAAAGCTTGTGGGACAGCCTTTGCAGCCATCCAGACAATGTAAGGTCACCGGAATGGCATCGTGAGGTGCTTGAGGAACGCGAGCGACGTTTGCAAGATGGCCTGGCAACAGCGTCTCCGTGGAGCGAAGCAAAGGCGCGACTGTTGAACGTGGGACGATGACCGTCTTCATTTCATCAGACGCAGAAGAAGATCTCGTCAACGGCTGCTGGTTTTACCAGCGCCAGGTGCCTGGCCTTGTGCCTCTTACCTGAGTTGCCTGATTGCCGATATCGACTCTCTGGCCTACTACGACGGCATTCATGCCTGCCAATACGGTCGCCACCGGGCGTTATCAAAACACTTCCCGTTTTGCATCTACTACCACACCAATGGAAACCTCATCACCGTCATGGCCGTCCTCGATGCCAGACGTGATCCGCTATGGATAAGGCAGCGCCTTGAACCGAGCTGATACGAGTACTTATAGTTTTGCAGATACTGCCCCCAAGTTCGGGGGCATGAAAAAATAAATGCATCCCCTTTTTTCCGGCATAATACTATGAAACCTGTTTACGACACCCGTCATGTGCCAGCGCACGGTGATGAGCTTAATACGACAGTTTTCTTAATGAACGAAGCACCTGGCCCCTCTGAGGCGGTATCAGGCATACCATCCTTTGGGCAGCAAGGAGCTAACATCTTCCACGCTCTTAGAAACGCCGGTATATCATGGGCAGTCGCTCATCAACGGTTTGTTTGGCCAATAAATGTGGCAGCAAATGACCCCCGATGCCATAGTCAAAAAGACTCATTTTTAATTACCCGTGCCCATCACATCACATGTACGAACGCATTTTCACGTTGGCCAAAGCCGAGTGACAGCTCCAATAGTGTCTGCCCCCCTAATATGAAGGATATTGTCTCATTAGAAAACATTTCACGAATCAGGAGTGAAGTGCATGCCACCCACCGTGTTATCTTGATCTGTGGCGCATACGCATATCTTGCTTGCATAGGGAAAAGTCTTTCGCATCCTGCTGCTCGCGAAGGCACTGTACTGACCACTGCCGAAATTCAAGTTCTGAATGAAAGGCTGCACTCCCGATTCGAGAAGGGCTGGTATATGGGGCATACTCGCAGGTGGTTAATACGAAAGGACGCAACTACGGCCTCTCTGAGGCTAATCGCCGAATTCTTGGGTTGGTCCCTTGAGAGTGAGATTAATCCATAAGTCCGTACACTATAAAAAACGAAGTAAAAATGGATGAAGTCTAATGAGCTATAAGAAAGCCTTGAGTGTCTCCTTTTGATATTCAAAAGTTATCGGGTAGTTTAGGTTAAACGTTCATACCTCACCAAAAATGACTGCAGCATTTTGAGAGAAATCAATTATATGGAAAAATTTTTCCGGGCTGTAATAAATCGAGTAAAAGGCATTAAGCTGGATCATATTCAGGAGAAAGCTTCCCAATTTGGCAACAAAGCCAAGAAGGCTGTCAACGACATAGACATTGAGGGCCTTAATTTTAAAAAACAGGAAATTTTCAATAAAATAGACAGCTTAAGAGATAAAGCCCGGTTAAAGCTTGAACAAATCGAGGAGGAAAGTAAACGAAAAAAAATAGACCGTGATATTGCGAAAGCTCTAAAAGATAAAGAAAAAAAACGGATTAGGGAGGAGTTAAATCTGAAGGTTGTCCTTTTTTTCAAAAATATCGCTAAAGTTCTCGTTCTTATCGTTTTGATTTTGATATTTATTAATATTCTTTTCAAGGATGAGGTTAAACAGTTCAATGATGAAATTGAAAAAGCTGCAATGGAAAAAGCTGCAATTAAAAAGGAAGAACAAAAGGAAATGAAAAATCAAGAAAGTCCAACGCGTTCCTGGGAAAAATATCATAGCGATGAAATATCAAATTATGTGAATCAAGTAGTTGAAAATCCAGATGACATTAAGGGGATTGAAGGTATCGAACGCTCCTGTAGAAATAGGAATTCTAATCAAGAAGACTATGAGAAGTGCATGTATATGGCAGGGAAAGAAATAGGTAAAAAAATTCTCCGAGACAATTAGTGTCTGGATATTACAGAAAAAGTAAAGAAAAATGGTAGAGTAGGAAGCTGATTTACCGCGAGAAAAGGTAACAGATTTATTTTCTCTTAGTTCACGCCCATGCCGGGCACACACAGCTCATTCCACAGGATCTGCGCAAAAAGCGCGCAGGCCGCTCAATTCAAACGTTTGGATTCTCAACCATATTCTATGAAACAAATCACCTTTACAATAATCTTGATGATGAGCGTCAGCATGTTATGTCTGACTTCCGTAGTAAAAGCAACGGATCTTCGTGACCCAGAGAAATCACAGACTGAAGAACAAACACTGAAAGCTCTCGCTCAAATCGCAAAGCGAAAAGGTAAAACGCTTTCGTTGTCGCTCAACACGAAAAACTCTACCACCTTCGAAACTGTCGACACATGTGCTGGACCTGGAGACTGCGTGTCCTATCAATTGGTGGGGCTATCACCAGATCGTAATTTTTTTGTTGTTAAAGAATCCGCCTGGGAATCAAGCACCTTGTATTGGGTTTCCAGATCAACCGGCGTAAAACATGAAGTATATGCAGAGCCGCACCTATCTCCCGATCGCAGACACATCATAACAGCAAATCCATCAGAATTTGGAGGAACAAATGGTGTGTTTCTTTGGGAGATCAACGATGGTAAATTGGCCGAAAAGTTTCATTTCGAGCCCACCGAGTACGCACTCTATAGTTTTGTACGCTGGTTGAATCCAAATACTGTGGAGTTGGAGAAGTTCATGCGCGCTGACAAAGCTGTGTGTCCAGAGACGTCATTTATGAAATTTCCTGTTAGACTTGTACTGGAAGACGGCCTGTGGAAATTAGATGAACCACTTGAACGAGCAACAATCAGTTGCGAATAAGCAGCAAACAATGGGGTCTAAAATTAAATAGGGGGGGTAGAGCAGGAAGCTGACTTACCGTCATGGCCGTCCTCGATGCCAGACGTGATCCGCTATGGATAAGGCAGCGACTTGAACCGAGCTGATATGAGTACTTATAGTTTTGCAAATACTGTCCCTCGAATTCCTGTCCACGGAAAGCCGGGCGAAAGAAGAAAGCAGACAAATAGGTATGGTGTCCTCATATTGGCCCCCAAAAAAACCGGCCTCACTTATTACGGGCAGTTACGCGTGTTCTATAAAACAACCAAGAAAAAAGGAGACAGTCATGACAATTTCATCCTCCGAGGCGCAACTGGAACTGGCGCTTCTCAATTCGAAAGCGCAAGACTTGGATAAACTCGATATATTCACATGTTTCACCAATGCCGGATTGCCCACGGAAATAATTTTCAGACTGGAAGAACTATGGGAAGCGTCTAAAGTTATCGGAGGCAAGATTATTCAAATCGGTAAAATCATTCTCCTGGAAATTGCGCGGTTTATTGAGGAGAACCCAAATTTAGCCATTGGGGTAGCCATTGGCGCTACCGTCGGAGCGCTCGTTGGTTTGGTTCCATTCCTGGGTCCGTTGCTTGCGCCACTTTCTATAGCAATTGGCGCATTGTTTGGTGGTGTTGCTGGTTCCAAAATTGATCGTAACCAAAAACCGGGACATTGGTCTACCGAAATAGCTCAAGATGCAATTGTTTTGGCCAGAAAGTTTTTTGAATTGCTCGCAGCAATTTTCAAAGCATTAAAAGACAAATATGAGGGCGGGGAGTGGGCTTGAGCCATGAATAAGCCTACAGTTGAGGAGTATGTCCAAGCTTTAGAAAAAATGAAGCAAAGTCCAAGAGACCGGGTTGGAATTCTTGGTGAGTTAGGCGTTACTGGCCTTGGAGTTACTGCCGGCTTCGCTTTGTCCGGCACCGTTGCTGGAGTAGCTGGTGTTACTACTCTTGCGGGTTCAACTACCTTGGCGTCTGTGCTTGGAGGCGTGATTGTCACGACAACACCAGTTGGATGGGTCGTTGGTGCAGCAGTCGCAGGGGGCGCAATAGCCTACGCTGCAAGTAACCTTGTCCGCAGCGGCGGAAAGTGTGACACTCTTAAAAAGTTGACCATGCTCGAACTTGAGCAGCGCATCCGGCTGTTGCGTCAAGAAGCTCGGTTATCTTCTACTCATGATGAAAAAATGCCAAAAGTAATAACCGGCATCCAGTACTTGGTGGCAAATTTTCACATCACCCAAGAAAAATCCACTGAACTATTGGCTGCAATAGAAAAAGGAGGAATCAGCGTTGACGATGCCTTCGATTTAATACAGGGCTTCATTAGTCAAGGTTTGTCTTAGAATAATTGCCCAACAAGCGCATAGAGAGGGACGGCGTGGAGATGCTTTCCCTGCCTTCAAATATGGGTAGAGTAGGAAGCTGACTTACCGATTATGGCCAGGACTTTTATTGACGCCTCGTCGCACGCGACTACTTCGTGTCTACCAACCTGATCGTTCATCACTCAAATATGGGGACACCATAAGTATTCTGGGAAATGTGGGAACACCATACGCAGTAAAATAGGGGACAGACCTTTGGTCTGTCCCCTATTCTCTACTCGACCCCTGACAGAAACGCGATTGGACGGACGCGCTTCGCGCGCACGTTGCTTGTTGACATCTTCAATGGGCATGTGTACCATATTGGCATATATACACACAGACCATGGGAGGTATAAATGCGTACAAATATTGTTATTGATGATAAATTGATGAATGATGCGCTACTAGTTTCCGGCTATAAAACCAAAAAGGAAACTGTTGAAGAAGGATTGAAACTCCTTATTGCTCTGAAGAACCAAGCCAGAATGCGCAAGTACCGAGGAATGATGAACTGGGAAGGCGATCTTGAGGCAATGAGAACCGACAAATGATAGTCGTCGATACGTCCGTGTGGATAGACTTTGTGAATGGTGTCGTAACGCCGCAAACAAACATTCTTGATATTGAATTGGAAAACAGCAGAATTGCTACCGGAGATTTAATCATAGTAGAATTTCTGCAAGGATTTCGAGAAGAAAGGCAATTCCTGGAAGCCAAAGACCTGATGGCCTCACTTGAGTACTATGATTTTGCAGGAAGAGAAATGGCAATCCATGCTGCGCAGAACTTTCGCAGGTTAAGGAAAAAAGGAATTACAATCAGAAAAACCATAGATGTACTGATTGCTACTTTTTGCATTGAATATGGATTTGAATTATTACACAATGATAGAGATTTTGACCCGATGGAAGAAATATTAGGATTAAGAGTAAAAAGGTAAATCGTCCAACAATCCATGACAACCAATCAGCGGACACCAGCAAGAGGACAAATAAGGGTAGGCCAGGAAGCTGACTTACCGCTTAAAGGAACACTACAAGAATGAGTCCAACTGTTTTCATTGAAAAGGGATTTCGCTTTCTCTTCTTTTCCCGTGAGGAGCCACGAATTCATGTCCATGTTCAATGCCCCCAGGGTGAAGCAAAATTTTGGCTTGAACCTCGTCTTGAACTTGCCAGAAGTTAAGGACTATCAGAGCGAGAAATCCGTATCATCGAAAACATCATCAAGGAGCGTACCAATGAAATCACAAGCGCTTGGCATCGACACTTCTCTGCCTGAGGTAACAAACATTTCTCCGCATGGTATTTGGCTTCTTACTGCGGAAGAGGAGTTGTTTTTATCATTCGACGAATTTCCCTGGTTCAAGGAGGCACGCGTGTCTGCTATCCTGCATGTGGAGTGTCCACAGCCTGGGCACTTTTATTGGCCGGATATGGATATTGACCTTGCACTTGAATCTATCAAGCACCCGGAACGGTACCCTTTGGTATCAAAAATAAGCGGCGCGCACACGCATTAATCGGCCAGGCAAACTGACCGCCCATAAAATCAGAATCATGAGAGCCAAGCTTGATACGTATAAAGAGGAAATGCTCGATGCTTACGAAAAGGGCGAGAAATTCGGGTCAGACCACGTTTTTATACGAATTCCTGTCCACGGAAAGCCAGGCAAAAGAAGAACGAAGACAAATAGGTATGGTTTCCCCATATTGAATTTATGAAAATATTTCAGATATTATTGATTGTAATAACAAACTTATTGGTCGTATGGCCTTCGATAGCTTTTGCAATTTTTAATGTTTCAAAAGCTCAAGGAATACCTGAATGCGAAGTAGGACAGAACTCGTACGATTGTGCAATGGCCATAGAAGTTAAGGAACTAGCCAATGGAAACGATAGAGTATCACGAAAGGGAGAGACACTGATAATTCATCTTGAGAATCAATTAGTTTCGCTTACCAGCAAACAAGATGATACGTATGAAGGTACAATTTGTTATGCTTACCTCGGATACGATTCCCAGCTTGAGTTGCATATAATTTACGTTCAGTTATATGAAGGAGATCGGTACTTGGCTATTCACCAAAAGAGCGGATTACAGTATGATCTCATAGGCTACCCCATCCCATCTCCAACTTTTGATTTCTTTGCCGCAATATCCGAAGATATGGGTGCAGGTTTTAGTGCTAACGGATTTGAAATTTGGCAGGCCTCTGGTCAAACATTTCTTCAAATGATGATAATTGAATCTGACTGGGGGCCTAGATCTGCAATGTGGGTCTCTCCTCATCAACTTTCTATCAAGAAAGTGTGTTGGGGGCAAAATGAATCTTCAGAATTAATACCTTGTGGTACTGTTATTATTGAGTTGAAAGATGGCGTCTGGGTCATGTCCGAATAGCTATCAATTAGTGGAAATAAGGGAGAGCCCACGTTTTATAGAGCAAAAGGTTGCAGCAACGCCATCAGGCAAGCAGGCTGAAACGCTCCCAGAAATCGGGAAAGGACTTGGCAACGCAGCCCTCGTCGCTGATCTGCACCCCGGGCACCCGCAGTCCCGTCACCGCAAAGCTCATGGCCATGCGATGATCCTTGTAGGTCTCGATCACCG
>JACDZH010000161.1 GCA_013426815.1 Paludibacter sp. | reverse complement strand
ATGGGAATGAAATGCATGGTAATGGAATTCATGGCAATGATATATCATCCATCCCCCAACCACAACGTGGTTAAATACGATTAACCATGTATGAAATGCATGGGAATGAAATGCATGGTAATGGAATTCATGGCAATGATATATCATCCATCCCAAAACCACAACGTGGTTGAATATGATTAACCATGTATGAAATGCATGGTTAATCATATTCAACCACGTTGTGGTTGTGCGCCATCGTTACCACATCATCCATGCGTTATCACCCTTCCCATGGGTTGTCACCCATGGCTAATCACACCAGCCTGCGGCAGGCAGGTTTAATCCCTTCAGGATTTTTCGTTTCCCACCTCTTTCATTAGATCAACCATCTTCCCCTTAATACCTAACAGGTTGAAAAAAAAACCTGTTAGGAGATTCCCTCAACAATCTTAATCTCTTCTTCCGTCAACCCATACAGTTGATAAACCAATTGGTCAATTTCGGATTCGAGGGAGGTTATGTCTTTATTAATATCTATTTTTTTAAATTCAATAATTCTATTAACTAATTCAACAATTTCAAATTCTTGTTCAAAACTTACTTTTTTTATTGGTATTTGACGAATATCCTCAGGATAAATACTGGAATAGGTGCCTTGTAGGGTATCTGTGCTTAGGAATTTACTAAAGAAATAAGTACACAATTTTGAATCCAGTATTGCAGTTAGATATTTAGTCGAATATCTTTCATCGATTATAATAGACCATTTCTTTTCTGGTTTTTGGAATTCTAAAATAGCATTATTCCACTTTACTAAATGTATCAAATTATCATTTGAATAGTATCCATTATCATCATAACAAGCAATGATTTTATTGTCTTTTCCACTTATTCTTCGTACTATAATTTTTTTGGATTCAAATAGTAATGGGAACTTTGATCTATGGAAATGGTCTTTTTTTGATTCATAGTCAATAAAATCATCCTGATAATTAATTGTATACGGAGACAAATTTGACCCAATTATATATTTTTTAAATCCATCTTTATATTCCTTATGAATGACATCATCCTTTGTAAATTTCAAATTACTTTCCTTCTTGGAGTGTGCAACGACACCTGTGTTGACACATACCAATTCGCCTAAGAGTATTGAGTTCTCATTGAGTTTCTCAAAGATTTTAATATCTTTTTCTAAAACAGAAGTTTTAAATGCAGTATTTTTTAATTTGGAAAAGAATATTTGTGGCGCTAATTGACCAATATCTGAGATACTTGATTTAATTCTTATCCAATTATCCTGAGGTATTTCTTTTTGAACCAAATAAATACCAGTTTGTCTTGCAACATCTTCAAATACAACGAGTGATTGGAAATCAAGGAGTTCTATTATTTTAACATTATCTAAAAAGAAGAGCCTTAATTCCGTTGAGTGTTTCTCTTTATAAAATGAAGTTGGTAATATGAATGAATTTAAGCCATTATTGTTTGATATTTTATTTCCCTGTATTACAAAGCAACCAAATAAATCCCAATGCCCATTTAAGTATGGTTCAAATTGATTTTCCAAATGAATAACCATATTTCTATCTGATTCTTGTAAATCCCAATTTGAAATATACGGCGGATTCCCAATCACCACATCAAACCCTACAAAATCGCCTTCATCATTCAGTACTTCGGGGAATTCGAACCGCCATTCGAAAGCATTTTCGTATATTTTGTTAGTACGGATTTCGTCAAGCTCCTTTTCTATTTTCTGTATTTTGTCTGCTTTTTCTTCCACAGCTTTGTTAAACTTGGCTTTTTCGACTTTAGTTTGTTCAAATATGGTGGTTTGATTAGATAATTCGTACAACTCACCACGCAGACTATTCAGAGTGAGCAGACGTTTGTCGTTTTGTGCTATTTCGCTTACAAAATCATGTTTTATTTCGGTAATAAGCTTATCCATTGCCCACTTTTCGTCCTTACTTTGGGCATTACGGTATGTCATTACAGCAAGTCGGTAACTATCAATGGTCCATTTGCTGCGTTTCAATGCCTTTTTTATATCCGCGTCCAGCGCATACCGGCTAATCAATGAATTTCCACATTTAATATTGATGTCGATATTGGGCAGTGTTTCTAATTCGGTATAATCGGGAGCTTTGTAATAGGCATTTTTCAATAATTCAATCCACAACCGCAGACGGCAAATTTTTACCGAATTGGGGTTTAAATCCACTCCAAAAAGACAGTTTTCTATTATGGTTTGCTTTTCGTGAAACAGAGATTCCTGTACACGTTTGCTTTCGGGGCTTTTCGGATTGTATTCAAACAGTTTACCATCCTCGTCGGTTACTATCAGCTCGTCGTTTTCTACAATTACATTATATTCTTTCAGCCATTTACTGTTGCGGTCGGTAAGGATGCGGAGTTCACTTTTAATGGCAATCATCTCGTTGAGCGCTGAAACTAAAAAATGTCCTGAACCTACAGCTGGGTCGCACAATTTCAAACTGTTGATTATCGCGTTGGCTTCAACTCTGTCTTCAATTTTATTGTACAATTCATCAATGGTTTTACAGTTCCAAGCTTTAACATCGTTGAATTTTTGTACCACTGCTCGCCGTAAGGTTTCGCGGCACATATACATGGTTATAAAGCCTGGTGTGAAGAAGGAACCGTCTTTGTAACCATTTATTTTCTCGAAAATAAGTCCAAGAACGGAGGCATTTATCAATTTTTTGTTGTCTTCCTGAATTTCCTCACTGCCTTCACTTGAAAAATCGTAAGCATTCAGAAATTCAAAAATATAATCAACAGTAATCATTTCGCCGATGCGTTTTTTTCCTGTATTGTCCTTTATTACCGATGTGGAAAGTAGCGGGAGTTTATCATCTTTCAACTGACTAATAAACAAACAATTATGCTCTACTTCGGTAGGTTCAAAAAGTGAACTATTGAGGTAAGGAACATAAGCAAAAATAGTTTTTACTTTTTCGTTACGCTCACTCGGGCGACGTGCCAATACGCTAAAAAACAAGTTATTCAGGTCATCGAAATTTTGAATTTTCTCTAAATTCAGAAACGAATATTGCTTGTCGTCTTTATGGTATTTCAGCAATTGTGCTTCCAGCAGTTTCAAAAACAGAATGCGGTTTATCCACGTGATTGAAAGTTCTAATGCTACATTAAATAACCGTTCCTGATAGTTTTCGCCGTATTGTGCCGGTTTTTCCAAACGTGAAATTTTGTCCAGACTATCGAGTTGAAATATAGCGCCTTCGATAAGCGAAGCAGCATTGCGTTCCCCTTCTTTTTTTCGTTGAATTAGTTTTTTCCCACCTTCCTTGGTTTCGGTAAGTCCAATAATATGAAGTAACTCAGTATAGAAAGTTTTATCAAGACTATTGCTATCGTTGGCAAAAGGAAGTTTAAGTAAATGCTCAGGTGACAAAAGTTTGAACAATGCAATCAGCACATTGTCATCTTTTGCATCATCATTACGCAATGGTTTTTCGTAGTTACGAATATCGAAATGTGTAAAAGTGATTTCGTGGTTTATAGCTTCAATCGCAGGAGCTGCAATTTCATTGTAGAAAAAATCAGTTTTATAACCGCCTGAGCGTCCTTCTTCAAAATCTATAAATTGTTTTACCAAAGTTTTGTTTTGAGCAAATTCCTTTTCAAAGACATGTGCATCAAATATATACCATTCGTAAATATTGGTGGCAACTAACTGTTTAATTTCAAGATTTTTGAGGGTAATTCTTTCGCGCAAATAGTACAATATCAATTCCTGAAAAGCCTTAGAATTGATATTCTGAACGTTCATCATTTCCCCTTTATTGGTTGGCTTTTTGACTTCAATAATAACACCAACAGTATTCGTAGCTGAATTGCCGTTGTGTATCACCAAGTCATTTCGTCCTTTGGTATTGACAAAATGACTGTTTTCGTAGTAAGTTTTTTCCAGAAATCTGGAAATGAGTTTTTTATGAAATTCTTCCGATTCACTTTCGTTGATATTATCTAACAAATAGATGAGATTGTCTTTAAAATTATTGACCTCTTTTCTACCGGCTTTCACTTTTAGGAATGCTTTGTTCAGGGCTTTACGTGGATTGAGGATATTTAGTTCCATATTTTAGACTTCGGTGAAAGTATCGGATTTTTTCTACCACAAAAATACAAATTATATTTAACAATAAAACTTTTTTTCAAATAATAAAAAACCGCCTCTGCAAATTCCTTTGCAAAGGCGGTAAAAGTTATAAATTGAAAAATATAGATTCTGAATATTGGGTTTAATCTTACAACATTTTTTCTATCAATTCGTCAATTGAAACCAGTGCTTGTTCGCCAGTTTTCATGTTTTTAAGCATTACTTTACCGCCATTCATTTCGGTTACACCCACAATTGCAACAAATGGAATACATTTGTTGTCGGCATACGACAGTTGTTTTTTCATTTTCGCAGGTTCGGGATAAATCTCAGCATTCACACCTTTTGTACGTAAAGCACTTAACCAGGGCAAACAATACAACAATTCCTTTTCTCCAAAACTAACAAAAAGTATTTTGGTTTGTTCAGTCGAAGTTTCGGGATATAATTCCAATTGATTTAATACATCGTAAATTCTGTCGGCACCAAATGAAATACCCACACCCGAAACACCTTCGAGTCCAAAAACACCGGTCAAATTATCGTAACGTCCTCCACCTGTGATACTTCCCATTTCAACATCCAACGCTTTTACTTCGAAAATTGCTCCGGTATAATAATTCAGTCCACGTGCTAAAGTCAAATCGAGCTCAATCTGAGTCTGTATTTTCATGGCTTCGCAAAGTCCGAAAATGGTTTCGAGTTCTGTGATGCCTTTCATTCCAACTTCTGAATGAGCTAGAACGACTTTCAATTGGTTCAACTTTTCAGCATTGGATCCGCTTAGTTTTAAAATTGGTTGCAATTTGGCAATGGCTTCAGCTGGAATACCTTTTGAAGCTATTTCTTCGTTTACTTTTTCCAATCCAATTTTGTCCATTTTGTCAATGGCAACGGTTATATCGGTAATTTTTTCAGCTTCGCCAATGATATCGGCAATTCCCGAAAGAATTTTTCGGTTATTAATTTTCACCACAACATTTATTTTCAAGCGACGATACACCTCATCCACTATCTGAATCAGTTCCAGTTCGTTGAGCAACGAATCGCTTCCCAACACGTCCACATCACACTGGTAAAACTCACGGTAACGTCCCTTCTGTGGTCGATCAGCACGCCAAACAGGTTGAATTTGATAGCGTTTGAAAGGAAAGGAAATTTCATTCTGATGTTGCACCACGAAACGTGCAAAAGGCACGGTCAAATCGTAACGCAATCCTTTTTCAGAAATTTTATTGGTCAGTTTTGTGCTGTTACGCTCCAACAATTCAGTCTCGGAGGTTCCCGAAATAAAGTCACCGGAATTAAGCACTTTAAACAACAATTTATCACCTTCTTCGCCGTATTTTCCCATCAAAGTGGACAGATTTTCCATGGCAGGAGTTTCAATTTGCTGAAAACCATACAAACAAAAAACGTCCTTAATGGTGTTGAAAATATAATTACGGTTTGCCATTTCTTGTGGCGTAAAATCGCGTGTACCTTTTGGAATTGATGGTTTTTGCATAATGTTTATCAATTTAACAATATGCCACTGTGCGAAAATGCCAATGACAATTGATTTTATTTAGTGAATCAATGTGTTAATAATCAAATCTGTGGCACCAGTGTTATGTTTCACATATTCTCCGGCAATTTTTCCGGCTTCTGTATCTTTCAACAATTTGTTTATCTGAGTTTCGAGTAATGTATAATTTGAAATTGAATAAGCTCCACCAATTGCAATTAGTTCTCGCGCTTCCCTGAATTTTTGATAATTTGGTCCGAATACAACCGGAACTCCATAAACTGCTGCTTCCAACGTATTATGTATACCTATCCCAAATCCTCCACCTATATAGGCTACATTGGCATACCGATAAATGGACGAAAGAATACCAATCACATCAACTACCAGGCAATTCGTAGTTTTCAAATTTTCTAAATTAGCATCAGAATACCGCACAAATTGTCCATTTAAAAGCTTAGAAATGCCAGTGATGTGTGCCGAATGAATTTCATGCGGTACCAAAATTAGTTTAATGTCAGGATGCAATTTGAGATATTGCACCAACAATTCTTCGTCTTTAGACCAGGTACTTCCAGCAACCAACACTTGTTTCCCTTTACAAAAAGCTTCAATCAACGGTATTATTTTTGCCTGTGAGAATAAGTCGTAAACTCGATCAAAACGCGTATCACCACAAACAGAAGCATTGGTTAAATTGCTTTTCTCTAGTAATTGAAGCGATACCTTATCCTGAACAAAAATGTGCTTAAAACAAGCTAATAAATGGCGATACCAACCACCATACCATTTAAAAAAAAGTTGATTGGAACGAAAAATAGCAGAAATACTGAACACCGGAATTTTAGCTGCCTGTAATGCCAATAAATAATTGGGCCAGAATTCGTATTTAATAAAAATGGCTTTGGATGGTTTTACCAACTGAATAAAACGCTTAGCATTGCCCTGTGTATCCAAAGGTAAATACGAAACAATATCTGTACCAGAATAATTTTTTCGTATTTCGTAACCCGAAGGAGAAAAAAAAGTCAATATAATTTTAACCTCCGGTTGTTTTATTTTAAGTTGTTCAATTACTGGTCGTCCCTGCTCAAATTCACCCAACGAAGCTGCATGAAACCACACATAATTGGCGTTTTTATCTATTACTTCATTCAACAGTATAAAAGCATGATGTTGACCAATTCGAAGTTTTCGGGCTTTCAAATTGAATAATGAAAATGCTAAAATCCCCAATTTAAAAAAATAAATTCCAATATTGTAAATCGAATTCATAAGCATTGATTTCAAGCCCCCCTTTTGAGACTATGTTAGATTAGCACGAATAACGCAAAATAAACAGATAAAATAACTAATAATGAGTCAACTCTGAAAAGTATTTTCTAACTGCGAAGAAGCAAAGTTGCTAAACTAGTCCCACATTACGGGAGCCGCGAAGAAATAAGGGTATTGTATTTCTGAACGTTGTGTCTTAGAAACTTTGCGGACTAAGCGATCAAAAAAAGTAGGACTTTAAGGAGTGAATTCAATAATGTAACCTGTATTTTTATATAAAGTCCTTTGATTAAAAACTCACAGCAAAAATAGTCTTTTATTTAGTATTTTCAGTGTATTTGGTGTGCATATTCCCAATATTTTTTTACTAAACAAACTCTTGTAAAGGTGATGACTTTTTAAAATCGAGTAGGAGAAACGGGATTAGTTCCCGTTTCGTCCTCTCACACCACC
>JACDZH010000160.1 GCA_013426815.1 Paludibacter sp. | reverse complement strand
TTGTGTTAGCTATAAAAATGAATTTTAGGTACAACACCCGATACTCATTTAAAATTTTATTTTTTTTAACGCAAATATGCTAATACGCTAGGGCACTAAGAAAAACTTTCAGTTTTTCTCTTTGCGTACTTTCTTTTGTTTAAGATTATCAGGCATTTAAGTCTTGGCGACTTTGCGTTAAATTTTTCTTAATGAATAATATGTAATTTTATTTATAATTCAGTCATATATTTGATTATATGATATTTATCATATTTTATAACGAACCATTGTATAATATTCACAAATAAATTGCTTTATGAATTAAACAATCAACTAAACAAATTGTCTAACCCTTATATCGCATACAAAAGTAGGTATTTTTTGAGACATATTTACCTGATAAATATTTTTCATAAATTTGAATCCGAAACACAAGAAATTTGAAATTTGATGGCACGATTCTTGTTAAATAAAAAACAAATTAAAACCAACAATGATTAAACTATAGGAGATAATATTATGAAACAATCAACTTTTATTATCATGCTGACATTGCTTATCCCTCTGGCAGGAATATGTCAATCAAATGGCTCATTTGTAGACGATATTTATTTCAAACCGAGCGATACAAAAACAGTTCAAAAACCCCGTAACAATTCAGAAAACCCCAAGTATAAAAATGGTGCAAAAGAAATTGTTTATATAGAGCGTGAAAGCCCCGGCAAAGCTACTGTTCATGACACTGTTTATGTTGTAGGGCATGCTAATGACAGTACAAATAACACACAATATACCGAAAACAATGAAAACGAGTCCGATTTGGAATATGCAGAACGTATCCGTCGTTTCCACGATCCATCGTGTGTAATTTATGTATCAGACAATAACGATTGGAACTATTGGGGAAGTTATTATAACCCCTGGGGTTTTAATAATTGGGGTTGGGGAAACAATTGGTATTCACCTTATTCATCTTTCTACAATCCCTTTGGATACTATTCTTATAGCAATTGGTATGGTTACGGAGGTTTTGGTGGATATGGTGGTTTTGGTGGATATTTTAGTTATGGTGGATTTGGTGGATACTATGGTTTTGGAGGTTATGGAGGATATTATGGTTATAACGATTATTGGGGAAATATTTTTTGGGGTGGACAAAGTTATTATGCACCAGACCCAAAACACAATGAAGCGTACAGACGTTCAATATCAAATGGAACAAATCGCTCTGGAGGAGCTAGTGCAACTGCTTCAAGGTCGAGTGTAATTGGTGGTGCTTATAGTTCTCGTACTTCAGGCAATCCTTATACCACTGTCAATGGAAGTGGTGGAACACGTTCCGGTTCAGAACCAACAATAGTAAGTGGAAGAGGAACACGTTCTTTAAGTTCGTCATTAAATACTTCAACCCGAACTTTACAAAATAACGAAAATGGAATTGGAGTAATACGATCAGGTGGAGTTAGAAATACAAGTGTTTATCAGGGTAATTCCGATAGAAATACAACTTCAAATATAAATACCCGTCCCCGAACTTCCAGTATAACAAACAATCCAACAAATAATTCAGGAAGTACTGGAATAACAAGAGGAAATTATTCTACAACTACATCTCGTGGAAGTTATTCAACAGGAACTCCTACCAGAAGTAATTATTCAACCGGAAGTCCAACCCGCAGTTATTCTACCGGAAATTCTTCAGAAAGTTCCTCAAGTAGTTCGAGGAGTTCATATAGTACTCCATCTTACAACTCTGGCAGTAGTTCAGGTAGCAGTACCCGTTCTTCTTCAAGTTCTTCAGGAAGTAGCAGCGGAAGTAGTAGTGGTGGTGGTTCTCGAAGCTCAGGAGGAAGTTCGAGTGGAAGCAGACGATAAATATATTTACAATTTAGCAATTTACAATTTTCTTTATCACTCACAATAAAAAACAGTAATATGAAAAAGATATTAATGGCTGCGGTTGCGCTCTTAGGTGGATCAATGATAATGGCTCAAACAGAATTAGATGTATTGAAATATGTTCAAACTGATATTAACGGAACAGCCAGATATATGGGAATGGCAGGTGCCTTTGGAGCTTTGGGTGGAGATGCATCGGCTATTAAAGACAATCCTGCAGGTTTGGGAATTTATCGCAGTTCCGAATTAGTTGGATCTA
The DNA here is from genome assembly GCA_013426815.1 of Paludibacter sp. GTDB lineage: Bacteria > Bacteroidota > Bacteroidia > Bacteroidales > Paludibacteraceae > Paludibacter. The sequence goes on along the minus strand of JACDZH010000160.1, from coordinate 5,264 downwards.
TGAATTATACAATGCAATCAAGTTCAGCAAATTGGAATGGAACTAATATTACATTGGATAATCCATATAAAACAGGATTTGATAATTTTTCGTTTGTACTGGCTTCTCAAACCTGGAGAAACGAAAGTGAAACAGGTGGTTTATTAAGTTCAAATTGGTCTTTTAGTTACAACCGTCTCAAGAATTTCAATAAGTCAGTAAACATAAAAAGTGGTGCAACCGGTTCATCGTTAGCTGATTATATGGCATATTTTACAGGTAATATTTCCAGAACCGATTTGACTTACACCAGCAGTTATGAACCTTTCAATAATCAAAATATTCCCTGGATATCAGTATTAGCTTCATACGAAGATGCTTTGTTAAAAGAACATATTAATACCTCGACAGGAAAAACAGATTATTGGTATTCTTTATTAGCTGGAAATGAAACTGTTACTCCATCGTATTACCTTACCGAAAAAGGTTATATTGATGAATATTCTGTAGGTTGGGCAGGGAATTTTAATAATACTTTTTATATTGGTGCTACCGCCAATATTCAATCTATTGATTATATGGCTACAAGTAAATACAGTGAAAACTTCGATAATGGTGGTGATATGGATTTAAACAATACCGTCATTTCTAAAGGAACAGGTATTAACCTTAACATTGGAACTATTTTCCGTCCGACAGATTTTGTACGTTTAGGGTTGTCACTACACACTCCGACTGTATTGGCTATGCACGACAATTATTACGCAACACTCAATAGCAATACAGATATTAACAGATCTATTGGAACACCTACCGATGGTTACAACGATTTCCAAATTCAGGGTCCGATTCAATTTAATTTAAGTGGAGCTTTAATTGTTGGCAAAAAGGGAATAATAAGCGCTGAATATGTTTATACTAACTATACCGGAACCCGATTAATGGATAAAGATGGAGATCCAAAAAAATATAATGAAGAGAATTTGGGCATGAAAGATATGTTGAATGATGTTCAAACCATAAAAATTGGTGGTGAATATAAATTGAACGATAATTTTTCATTGCGTGCCGGATATGCCAACTCAGGTAATGCCAACAAATCTGATGCACAAAAATACATGGTTAACAACACAATACGCACTGATACTGAGTACTTTCTGCACAATAGTACCAATTATATAACTGCAGGATTTGGTTACCGTGAAGCTTCCTGGTTTATCGATTGTGCATATATGTACAAGATATTGGACGAATCATTTATGCCTTACAATTCTAATCAATTATCAGCGAGTCTTGCAGTTACACCGGCATCGGTAAAAACAACAACTAATAATGTGATAATTACCTTAGGGTTAAGATTCTAAAACTTATATTATTTGAACAGAATTCATTAATTTTGCAGAAAAGGTTGACTGAAAAGTCAACCTTTTTTGATATTTCCAGACAGATTATCCTACTTCGCCACTACTTGGCAATTCGACTCAAAAAACGTACCTTTGCACTTCAAACTTCCAGTTATACTACATATTTATTTAGAAAATGAGCTTACAATCCGAAATACAACGCCGCCGTACTTTTGCAATTATCAGTCATCCCGATGCCGGAAAAACTACACTTACTGAGAAACTTTTACTTTTTGGTGGTGCCATTCATGTGGCAGGTGCTGTAAAATCAAACAAAATCAGAAAAACAGCCACATCGGATTGGATGGAAATTGAGAAACAACGTGGTATTTCAGTGGCTACATCAGTTATGGGCTTTGAGTACCGCGATTACAAAATAAATATTCTTGATACACCTGGTCACCAGGACTTTGCCGAAGACACATATCGTACACTCACTGCTGTTGACAGTGTAATTATTGTGGTAGATATAGCTAAAGGTGTTGAAGCACAAACTCGAAAGTTGATGTATGTTTGTAGAATGCGAAAGACACCTGTAATTGTTTTTGTAAATAAAATGGATCGTGAGGGAAAAGATCCATTCGACTTATTGGATGAATTGGAAGCTGAACTTGGAATTAATGTACGACCATTGAGTTGGCCAATCAATATTGGTGCATCGTTTAAAGGCGTTTACAATATTTATAAACAAAACTTAGAACTTTACACACCAAATAAACAAACTATCAGCGAGTCAGTAGCATTTTCGGATATCAACAATCCTGAATTGGAAAAATATGTTGGTAAACGGGATGCACACAAGTTACGCGAAGATATGGAGTTAATTAACGGTGTTTATTCCGACTTTGATATTGAAAAATACCTTGCCGGTCATTTGGCTCCGGTTTTCTTTGGTAGCGCATTGAATAATTTCGGAGTAAAAGAATTGTTGGATTGTTTTGTTGAAATTGCTCCATCGCCCCGCCCCATACACGCTCAGGAGCGTGAAATTGATCCTTACGAAGAAGCATTTTCGGGTTTTGTGTTTAAAATCCATGCCAATATGGATCCAAACCATCGCAGTTGTATTGCTTTTATAAAGATTTGTTCCGGAAGATTTGAGCGAAACGTAAACTACAAACATGTACGACATGGTAAAATGATGCGCTTTTCGAGTCCAACTGCTTTCATGGCTCAGAAAAAAGAAACCGTTGATGAAGCTTTTGCCGGCGACATAGTAGGTTTACCAGATACAGGAACTTTTAAAATTGGAGATACTTTAACATCAGGTGAAGGATTACATTTCAAAGGAATTCCTAGTTTTTCGCCCGAAATGTTCAAATATATAGAAAATGCAGACCCTATGAAAACCAAACAATTGGAAAAAGGTGTGGCACAATTGATGGACGAGGGTGTGGCTCAATTATTTGTAAATCAATACAATGGACGGAAAATTATTGGAACTGTGGGGCAACTGCAGTTTGAGGTTATTCAATACCGACTGTTGCACGAATACAATGCACAGTGCCGTTGGGATCCAATTTCACTCTTCAAAGCCTGTTGGATTGAAAGTAATGATGCCAACGAACTCGACAATTTTAAAAAACGCAAGGCTCAATACATGGCAAAGGACAAAGAAGGATGCGATGTGTTTCTAGCCGACTCAGACTATGTGTTGCAAATGGCACAAAACGACTTTAAAAATATCCGTTTCTATTTTACATCTGAATTTTAACTATTTAATTATTAAATGGTAAAATTTCCAAATTACAAATCAATATAAACCTTTAATATCAATATGTTATGACTAAAGTTAAAAGTATTTTATTGCTAATTCTTGTTGCATTTGTTTTGATTTATGTTAATATGCCGGTAGTGAATTTTGGATTTTTGGGTTTTCCATTTCTTCTAATGATTCTCATTGTGCTGTGGATTGTATTGGGTAACTTAAAAACTATCAATTCACTTGGAAATCAAAATGATATCCAAAACCTGCAAAAAATAAAGGCTACAAAAATTCCAGTTCTTATATTGGGAATTTTGTTTATTTATTGCACTGTGGTTCCGGCAATAACCTCATGGGCATTATTCAGAACCAGCGATTATCGCAATTTGATAGGAAAGGTTGAAACTGAATCAAACTTATCAAGTCACATGTTACCCATTTCTATCGAAAAAATCCGTATTGTAGATCAATCATTGGCTCAATTACTTGGTGATAAAGTACTTGGTTCACAACCCGCTCTTGGAAGTCAGGTGGTACTTGGAGCTTTTAATATTCAAAAAGTAAAAAATGATTTGTATTGGGTTGCTCCATTACTTCATTCGGGATTTTTTAAATGGCAGAAGAATATCGAAGGAACAAATGGATATGTGATGGTAAACGCCTGTAATGAACGTGATGTAAAACTTGTTCAGGAAATTAACGGAAAAAAAGTTTACATTAAATACCAATCTGAATCATATTTCTTCGATAATCTGGAACGGTATTTATATTTTAATGGTTATTGGAATGTAGGTTTAACCGATTACTCATTCGAAATAGACGATACCGGAACACCATATTGGGTAGTAACAAAATTCAAAAAAACCATTGGTTTTGCAGGTGAAGAAGCTCAGGGTGTGGTAATTGTAGATGCACAAACCGGTGAAATTAAAGAGTATACTGTTACCAATACACCAAAATGGGTTGACCGCATTCAACCAAGTAACTTTATTGAAAGTCAGTTAAATGATTGGGGAAATTTTGTAAAAGGTTTCTGGAACTTCTCCAACGAAAGCAAACTGAAAATTACCGAGAATGTTTCGATGGTTTATGGCGAGGACAATAACGCCTATTGGTATACAGGTTTGACTTCGGTTGGTGCCGATGAATCGACAGTCGGTTTTGTGTTGGTAAATACACGTACAAAAGAGGCGGTGTGGTACAAACAAAGTGGTGCCACTGAATATGCTGCACAAAATTCAGCCAGAGGAAAAGTTCAGGAAAAAGGATTTTCGGCTTCGTTGCCAATTCCATACAATATCAATAACATTCCAACCTATGTAATGACACTCAAAGATAATGGCGGACTTGTTAAAATGTATGCCATGGTGGCAATTGAAGATTATACCATTGTTGGCGTAGGAAACACACTGCGCGAATCATTAATGGCATATAAAAACGCATTTAATATGTCGGGCAATAAAATAAACACGAATAGTAAAACAGAGAAAAATATTGTCAAATCAATCGTCACCGCCATAAATGGTGATGTGAAAAATGGAAATACTTATTATTATTTTACATTGAAAAACTTTCCCAAAATCTTTATAGGTTCCACCCAAATTTCAAATGATTTTCCTTTAACTAGTAGTGGTGATAGTGTTTACATTACATTTGATAACGACAATCAGGATGTAATTGATGTGTCAACATTTAATAATCGAAAATTCAGTAAATAAAAAGTAATTTGACTAAATTCCAGAGTTTATAAATACAGAAATAATATCCTAAAATCAATCGGTCGGAACCATAACAATAATATTTTTTATTGGATGAAGTAGTAAGTAAATTTGAAATATATTAGTCATTATATATGTTATATATATATCTGAATGATTGAACTTTATATTTAAATGCAACTCAATGGAACTCGTATAAGCGTTGATTTAACTAATGGAACATTCCGATTTATAAGAAATTCCGCTGATAATATTTTAAAAAACGGATAATCTAATGTATTTTATTCCCGTCTAAATAGCTATCCGTATCGGGTCTAATATAAGGAATTATGTTTTATCCTCTCGTCATAAGGCGAGATAAAATTTGTAATTAACATGCTTATGCATGCTAGTTCACTAAATCAATATAATAGACATTATATAAGTTGTAATTAATTGAAATAAAATTAGTTACTTTGC
>JACDZH010000159.1 GCA_013426815.1 Paludibacter sp. | reverse complement strand
CACCTCAATTATCAATTGAATTTTAAAATTCTTATCCCGAACTCAGGTTAATAAATTGTTGTTGTTGCTTCAAATCCTGAGTCGGTTCCAATACACACCCAAACTTCGCCATTAAAATCTGTAGTGATAGAAAACAAATGAGTGAAGTTGTTTCTATTTATCAAGGTAAACAAAGTAGTATTTGGGGAAACACCAACATGACCAATTGTATCCATATCAAGTCCCGGAAAGACTTGATTTAACTTGTCAATATTCATACGATAATAACCGTCAGATTTAACTTTCAATGGCTCAATAATAGATGCACCGGCTCCCATCATTACCGATTCACTTGGTGCTCCACCAACTCCGTATGCTTTAGTTGGTGCATTCGAAGCAAATTCAACATCTATTGATAATCGATATTTTGTATTGGGTAACAGACCTGTAATTTTACGTTTAATGAACATAAATAAATCATCACTATGGTTATTGCCAGTAATTTTTAAAGCGTATTTGTTTGTGTTAAGCGGAGTTGGTAAAGTTGTTCTGATAAATTGAAGTTCATAAAAAATAGAGTCCGTTATAGGATAGTCTGCAAAATCTCCAGCCCAACCTTCATAGCCTGTTGTAAAGTTATATGAATAACTTTGAGCATTTATGACAGGTGGCAATGCCAAAGTGGCAATAACTAATAATAGAATGATTTTTTTCATTTTGATTTCATTTTAAAGTTTTACATGTCTGTATTTTTTATAAATTATCGCTTGCGAAAAACCGTAAAGACATATTAAAAGTGCTATTGATAATGTCATTAGTCGTTTAATAACTTTAGTTATTTATAGGTACATTATTGGAATTATTCATATATTATAAATACAATATATTACTTATAGATGCAAAATTAATAAACTTCGTTGCTATTATCCGAATGTAATCATGATTTAAACATATCAGACAATAGAATTTCACCTTTGTGCCACATAGAGTATAATTATCCTCCAGACGATGTTTGTCATAGGGTCCCGTTATCACAATGCTAAAATAAAAGCACCCGCTAATGCAGGCCTGTGACTTATGCTATTTCAAAAGAAAGTTTTTTTCTTATTTCAGTTTTAGTATGTTTCTCAGAAATGCGCCAGCGAGGTGTATAATAATCCTCCACCCGATGGTTGGCATAGGGGTCACGCTATGTCAAGGCTAAATTGTAACTACTCAGCACCCTAATTCTCTCTTTTGATTCTGGAACTTTCGAATATGGTTCAATATAATCAACATTAGCCTAGAAACATATCGTTTTGACAGTCAGTTGAATGTCAATACGATAATTATCAAACAAAACCACGAACAATATTTCATAACTATCTAATAATCTGATCCGAAAGGGTGCTAAGTAGTTACGCTAAATTAAAAGTTCATATTTTAACATTGATTATATATAATATTCTTTTTATAATACAAAAAAAAACATACACGCAGCCGCATGATTGCATCTTGTTGCAACTACTTTATATCTCATCAACCCCATATCCAATAAAACCTTTTTCTTATTCATAAAAACTATTTAGTAGCTTTATAATTTAATTTTAATTATAACCTTAACAGCCCACACTATGCAATCGTGTAGTAGAGTTGGAAAATATAATGTTGTATTTATAATCGCAAAGAAACCTGATATTTTAGATGAAAAATAATTTTCATACTTATTACATCGAAAATCATTCCATCTGCCATCATCATTTTCAATCTGCTAATTACAGATTAATCCAGTACAAAAAAATAATACCTTACCGTAAATTTATATTTAATATTTGAGTTCACTATGAAAACATTAGCAAACAGAATAAACGGAATTAACAAAAGAATACGATAATTATAAAGTATATATTTAATTATCAAATAATTGATTATTATTTTGTAAAATATTTCGTAATAATGTGTCAATTCTGTGAAATATGTACGTTTTGTTCGAAAATGCAATCTTTTTGGTAAATACGCAAATTTAAAAAATTTGATTGACGAAGTGTTTTAAAAAATCAATTTACAATTTTCCTCAACAATTTTCCTTATCTTTGTCCCCCGAAAGTAATTCGACCCGCTTCCAGGGTTGCTTTTCTTTCTTCTTTCAAAATACTGTAAAGACGTTGCATGCAGCGTTTATTCCATGAATGGGGTGCCTTATAATTTCGGGCTGAGATCATACCCTTTGAACCTGCACGGGTAATTCCGGGAAGGGAATAAGACAAATTCATCCGTTTCTTTTTTAGGCTCTCAAAATCAAATTATTAACTAATTAATAAATTGTTATGAGACAGGTTTTTATCGCAGCAATCTTGCTGCTTTCCACTTTTACAGTCTTCGCTCAACACACTTTGTCAGGTAAAGTAATTGACGAAAATGGTAACCCTTTAATAGGAGCTACCGTTGTTTTACAAAACATTTCACAAGTTCAAATCACTTCAAAATCGGGCGTGTTTTTGTTTAATCAATTGACTAATAAGCATTATACGCTCGAAGTAAAATTTATTGGCTATGAATCATTTGTAAAACAAGTCGATGTGGACGAAAATGTGCTGGTCACATTAAATCGTACCTCTTTTTCAATTAACGAAATTACGGTAAGCTCACTTCGTGCCAACGACCATTCGGCTGTGGCATATTGCGATGTGAGTGCCAAAGAGATTGCAAAACGAAATTTAGGACAGGATTTGCCTTATTTATTGGCACTTACACCTTCTTTTGTGGCTATTTCGGATGCTGGAACTGGTGTTGGTAATACCGGTTTTCGCATTCGTGGAACCGATGCCAACCGTGTAAACATTACTGTAAATGGTGTTCCACTCAACGATTCGGAGTCGCACAGTGTTTATTTTGTCAATATGCCCGATTTTGCATCCTCACTTTCGTCAGTGCAGGTTCAACGTGGCGTAGGAACTTCAACCAATGGTGCTGCTGCTTTTGGTGCAAGTATTAATATGCAAACCGAAACCCTGAATGCCAAACCTTATACCGAAATAAGTTCAACTTTTGGGTCATTCAATACCAATAAAAATTCAGTGAAAATTGGAACAGGTTTGATGAACAATCATTTTGCATTCGATGCACGTTTGTCCAACGTTAAATCCGATGGCTATTTAGATAGAGCAAAAGTAGATATGTATGCCTATTATTTATCGGCTGGTTATTATTCTGATAAAACAACCATTAAAATTGTGACATTTGCGGGTGCCGAAAAAACCTATCAGGCTTGGTATGGCGTTATTGCCGATTCGCTCAATACAAACAGAACCTTTAACGAATTGGGAAAATATATAGATATCAATGGTAAAACAAAATTCTATAATAATCAGACGGATAATTACAAGCAAACGCATTACCAGTTACATTGGATACAAGAATTAAACCGTAATTTGCATTTAAATACTACGGCACATTTCACCAAAGGAATTGGTTATTACGAAGAGTACAAAACGGATCAGGATTACAAAAGATACAATTTAATGCCGTCAATGGTGGATACTGTCGTGTTGGCATCAACGGATTTGGTACGTCAGAAATGGTTGGATAATCAATTCGGAGGTTTAACCGGCTCACTGAATAATGAGTCCAAGAAAGTAATTGCTTCTTTAGGTGGAGCAGCAAGTCGATATGTGGGCTATCATTTTGGGAAGGTGATTTGGGCACGAAATGCTCAGAATTTGGATGTTACAAATGAATACTACCGGAGTAAATCGATAAAAGATGAAGGCAATGTTTATGCTAAATTAACTATCGAATTGGTTGAAAATTTGTATTTAATGACTGATTTGCAATATCGTATCATAAGATATTCCATGAACGGTACCAGTGATATATATAACGACAACACCGGTGGTATGACAGATATTACACAATCACATCCATTTAATTTTTTCAATCCAAAATTTGGTTTGACTTATAAATTGAATAAAAATAACGATATTTATGCGTCATATTCCATTGCCAATCGTGAGCCAAATAGGAGTAATTATACCGATGCCGGCTCAATAGATTTTCCAACAAATGAACGACTTTTTGATTCCGAAATTGGTTTTCGTTTTCAGTCTCCAAATTTTAATGCTGGTATCAATCTCTATTATATGAAATATGATAATCAATTGATTCTTACAGGAAAACTTAGTGAAATTGGTGAACTTTTAACATCGAATATTGCCGATAGTTATCGTTCGGGAATTGAATTAACAGCTGTAGCAAAAATTACTGATTGGTTAAAATGGGATGGAAATCTGACTTTGAGCCGGAATAAAATTATGAATTTTACAGAAGAAGGCGTTGATAGGTACGATGCGGATTGGAATAGGATTGGAAGTCGGGATAATTTTTTGGGAACTACCGATATAGCCTATTCACCTAATGTGGTTGGAAACAGCATTTTTACGCTTAACTATAAAACCTTTGAGTGTGGGTTTCATTCAAATTTTGTGGGTAAACAATTTATTGATAATACGTCCGACAATGCCCGTTCTATTAATGCCTATTTTGTGAATAATTTGAATTTAAAATACACATTGAAATGGAATAAAACAAAATCTATAGATTTTAATGTATTGATAAACAATATATTTAATGAACAATACGAATCGAATGGTTGGACGTGGTATTCGTGTTATGTAAATGGTATTCGAAACAACGATTTACGTTTCTTTCCACAGGCTGGTTTCAATTTCCTGAGTTTGATTTGCTTGAAATTTTAATGGATACAAAAGAGGCAACTGAATATTTTCTGTTGCCTCTTTTGTGATTGGGGAAAAAACTATTTTTGACGAATAAAAATCTGTATGGGAGTTCCTGTGAAATCGTATTTTGCTCTGATTTTATTTTCAAGAAACCGTCGATAAGGCTCTTTTACATATTGAGGTAAATTGGCGAAAAATAAAAATGTGGGTATTTGCGTATTTGGCAATTGAGTCACATATTTGATTTTAATGAATTTACCTTTAAGTGCCGGTGGCGGGTAATTTTCGACAAGCGGTAACATATATTCGTTCAACTTGGCTGTTGGAATTTTGCGTTGTTTGTTTTCGTAGACTTCTACAGCCGTTTCCACAACTTTCAGAATGCGTTGTTTGGTAATAGCCGAAGTAAATATTATCGGAAAATCAACAAAAGGTGCTAACCTTTCACGGATAGTCATTTCGTATTTTTTAATGTCGTTCGATTCTTTGTTTTCAATTAAATCCCATTTGTTAATACAAACTACGAATCCCTTTTTGTTCTTTTGAATAAGCGAAAATATATTTAAATCCTGACTTTCGATACCACGGGAAGCGTCTATCATTAAAATACAAACATCACAATTTTCGATGGCACGAATTGCCCGAACAACTGAATAATATTCCAGATCCTCACTCACTTTCGCTTTTTTGCGAATTCCGGCAGTATCAACCAAATAAAAATCGTGTCCGAATTTATTGAAACGTGTATAAATCGAATCGCGGGTTGTACCCGGAATATCTGTAACAATCGTTCTTTCTTCTCCGATAAAAGCATTGATTATCGATGATTTTCCGGCATTGGGCCGACCAACTACTGCAAAACGGGGAAGATCTTCTTCAAGTTCTTGAGTGGCATCAGGGTTAAAATGAGTGAGTAATCTATCCAGCAAATCTCCACTTCCAAGTCCATTAATTGCCGAAATCATTTGTGGCTCGCCAAGACCTAATTTGTAGAATTCCGGCATTTGATATTGCCACTCGAAGGTATCAGCCTTATTTGCAGCCAAAATTATTGGTTTGGTACATTTTCTTAAAATCTGTGCAACTTCCAAATCGTAATCAGTAATACCGTTTTGAACATCAACAAGAAAAATAACCACATCCGACTCTTCAATGGCAAGTGTGACGTGTCTTTTAATTTCACCTTCAAAAATATCGGAAGATGTAATTACCCAACCTCCAGTATCGATGACTGAAAATTCGTGTCCTGCCCACTCACTTTTACCATATTGGCGATCGCGTGTGGTTCCTGATTCTTCGTTTACTATGGCTCTACGACTATTGGTGAGCCTGTTAAAAAGGGTCGATTTTCCCACGTTTGGGCGACCTACAATTGCTACAATATTTCCCATTTTTTTATATCTAATAAAGTTAGATATTTACATTCCATTTATTTAATTTTAGGTTCTATTCGAGCTTTCGCAAATACAAACAGTGGGTGCAAATATTTTGGGTACAAAGGTACAGTTTTAAATTGGAAGAGGAAAATTGAAAACAATTTGAGATTTTTTGAGTAAATTTGTTTTAATGATATTTGAATTAATCATAATTGTTAATTTCCTTATTATGAGTTAATAAGCAATTCAATATAAGTTATTCTGGTTATTTTCATAAAAATTTTGTTTTCACCTCTTGTAGAATACGAAAAAAGCAGTATCTTTGCAACACTTTTAAAGAAAAGTAGAATAAATCCGAATATAATTTTGGGCGTTTAGCTCAGCTGGTTCAGAGCATTCCGATACTTCGGAAGTTTCTGTTGGTGAGTTATATATTATAAAATGATTCGGGCGTTTAGCTCAGCTGGTTCAGAGCATCTGCCTTACAAGCAGAGGGTCGGGGGTTCGAATCCCTCAACGCCCACCGAAAACAAATCAGATCAGACATTTATTTGTTTGAACTTTTTTCATTATTAATATGTTTACAACCTACATTTTGTATTCTAAAAGTAAAGACATTTTTTATGTTGGTTCTACCGGAAATCTTATGGATAGATTGAAACGGCATAATGGAGGTAGAAGTATTTATACGAAAATTGGAATTCCCTGGATTATTGTATATCAAAAGCAATATCCAACAAAATCAGAAGCATATCAAGCAGAGTTGTATATAAAATCTCAGAAAAGCAGATTGTATATTGAAATACTGATTCAACAACAAACTCATTAACTCATCTGGTTCAGAGCATTCCGATACATCGGAAGGGTCGGGGGTTCGAATCCCTCAACGCCCACCGAAAACAAATCAGATCAGACATTTATTTGACCTTTTTTCATTATTAATATCATTGATTCCAATGGTTTTCAATAATTTATATTTTCCATTGGATTTTCCAATAACTTGAATACTAATTTTACCACTTATATTATTTTTCAAGCGTAAAAATATGCTTCAAATTTGAAAAATGATACAGGGACACTCATGACTGCACTCTAAAAAATAACTATAATACTATAAATCAGACAAATATTGTGTTTTTAATTTTTTTATAACCAAAACAAGAAAAAGCTAACACATCTTAAAAATTAATGTAATCCACCAATTTTAAAACATCAATAAAATCTAATAATGAATCACAATATTGGTATCCTTTGCTTAATTCAATATTTGCTTTTCAGTACCAGTTTTTAATTTCTACAAGAAAGGTTTGTTGTTGGTTTGAACCTAAAATCAGTAATTAAAACTAATAACCTGAGTTCGGGATAAGAAAGTGTGTCAAAAAGTTGTATCATAGGAG
>JACDZH010000158.1 GCA_013426815.1 Paludibacter sp. | reverse complement strand
ATGGAATTATGTGATTAACTCCAGTTTGTAAAGTTTAATTCGTTACAATTACTAACTTATAATCTGGTAAATTTTAACTAATTTTGTATCATAAATTCAAAATATTAAAATATGAAAGATATAAGAATTTCATTAACGAAAAGTACTGCTAAAAATAAAAAATATACCTTAAATAAATTTCTAAAACAATTAACTAATTGTCTTTTTATAGGAATTGGTATTGCTTCAGCCGGATTTGGTTTAAAGGGATTTTTATTGCCCAATTCATTTATTGATGGTGGAGTAACAGGTATCTCTTTAATATTAAGCAAAATAACAAATATACCAATATCAATTTTATTAATTGCTATTAATGTTCCATTTATATTTTTGGCTTTTTCAACTGTAAATAAACAATTTGCATTTAGAAGCTTTATTGCCATAATATTATTAGCTCTTACTGTTCATTTTATTCCTTTTCCAACCATTACAAATGATAAACTGCTAATAGCTGTGTTTGGGGGTTTCTTTTTAGGATTAGGAATTGGCTTGGCAATGCGGGGTGGTGCTGTAATTGACGGAACAGAAGTATTGGCTGTTTATTTGGGACGAAAAACATCATTCACAATTGGTGATATTATTTTGCTATTAAATGTTATCATTTTTTCCGTATCTGCATACGTATTTTCAATTGAAATTGCTCTGTATGCAATGCTTACCTATTTAGCAGCTTCAAAAACTGTCGATTTTATAGTTTCCGGAATTGAAGAATATGTAGGAGTGACAATTATTTCTGATAAACATGAAGAAATTAGACTTGCAATAATTGAAAAATTGGGAAGAGGCTGCACGCTTTATTATGGCAAAAAAGGGTATGGCAAGAGAGGAGAAATTTTGAAAAAAACAGATATTATTTATACTTTGATAACACGTTTGGAACTTCCAAAATTAAAATCCGAAGTGAATAATATTGATAAAGATGCATTTATTGTTATGCACAGTATCAAAGATGTTAATGGTGGAATGATAAAAAAAAGACCGATGCATTAATAAATTCGCAAAAAGGGACGATGGATTAATAATCGCTCATAAGATAAAATTTTTGATTCAGAAATCAAAAAACCCTAAATCAATACATTTCCTTACCTTTGCATCGCAACCTACCATTAAAAAAATGTTGAAAAAATACACTTTAATATTAACAATATCTTTTCCATTCCAAATCATTTTTGCTCAAGTAAAATACTCCACAGCCTGGTTTGGTCCCAATGCTAATCCAGTACCGGAGTTTACCGATGCGCGTATTCCAGTTAATACTACGTTATGTATAATGGGCGATTATTATTTTGGTTTTGGCGATGAAACAAAAAACGGGTATATAAAAGCAGAAATTCCACTTCTTCCCGAACGGATATCATTAAAACTCTGGACCAGCCTATTCGAAAATTATCAAGTTAGCAATATTGTTAGTAATCAACGAAATATGAATGAAATTACTTCGGGATATGCCAGTGGAGATATTTATGTACAAACCAGAATCCTTCTTTTGAAAGAGAAAAAATATCTTCCGGATATTATTTTAAATAGTACACTTAAAACAGCTTCGGGAACAAATTTCCCACAAAGACGATATTTTGACACTTCTGGATATTATTTTGATATCGAAGCCGGTAAATCAATTTACACCAATAACAACTTTGTTAACGAAATCAGAGCTGTAGTAAATTATGGTTTCTTATGCTGGGAAACAACAGAAAGTACACAAAACGATGCACCCATCTACGGCGGAAAAGTAATAATTGGTAATAAAATTTGGAAATTGGAAAATACTTTATCGGGCTACAATGGATGGATGCATTCCAATTCGTTGTATAGTTTCGATTACGGAGATAATCCATTGGTTTATAGATTAAAACTATCAATATCAACAAATAAAATAACTTATTTTGGTCAATATCAGTACGGGATAACTGATTTTCCATATCATCAAATCAGGCTAGGGATAAGTTTTACGATTGAAAAATTGACACCTAAATATAAATGAATCTGCTCCCCAAAGGGGGAATTAATTGAATGATATAATTATTAAAAAAAAATGAATAAAAAATCGTTACAATATGAAATTAACTCTAACACCCACCTCAGGGGGAGGGAGGCTTACGAAATCATGGCTCCTGTTGGTTCATGGGAAAGCCTTTCGGCAGCAATCAATGCAGGTACAGATTCGGTGTATTTTGGTATCGAAAAACTGAATATGCGCAGCAAGTCGAGTAGTAATTTTACTACCAACGACTTGCGTAAAATTGTTGAAATTTGCAAGGCAAGTAACGTAAAAAGCTACCTTACTGTCAATACTATTTTGTTTGATAAAGACCTTACCTTAATGCACGAAATAATTGATACAGCCAAAGATGTGGATGTTTCCGCTATTATTGCCTCCGATGTGTCGGCTATGATGTACGCTAATCAACTTGGAGTTGATGTTCATTTATCAACTCAACTGAATATATCAAATGTGGAAGCATTGAAGTTCTATGCGCAGTTTGCCAATGTGGTAGTGCTTGCTCGTGAATTGAATATGCAACAAGTTGCTGAAATTTATAAAGCCATTGAAAGTGACAATATTCGCGGAAAAAATGGGGAATTTATACGTATCGAAATGTTTTGTCATGGTGCATTATGTATGGCAATTTCGGGGAAATGTTATCTGAGTTTGCACGAGAAAAATGTTTCGGCAAATCGTGGTGTATGTAATCAAATTTGCCGACGTGCTTATACCGTAAAAGACAAAGACTCCGATATAGAATTAGAGATTGATAACGAATACATTATGTCGCCAAAAGACTTGAAAACAATTGGATTTATTGACGAAATGATGCGGGCAGGAGTGAGAGTTTTCAAAATTGAAGGGCGCGCACGTGGAGCGGAATATGTGAAAACTGTGGTGGATTGTTACTCTGAAGCAATCCAATCGGTGCTAAATGGGGCATTTACATATGAGAAAAAAGAAGAATGGGATATTCGCCTAAGCAAAGTTTTTAATCGTGGTTTTTGGAACGGTTATTACCTCGGACAACGACTTGGCGAGTGGAGCAACAACTATGGCTCGGAAGCCACTCACAAAAAAATTTATGTTGGCAAATGTACCAATTTCTTCCTAAAACTAGGTGTTGCTGAGTTTTTATTAGAAGCACAATACCTTGAAGTTGGTGATGAAATTCTGATAATCGGCAAAACTACTGGTGCTTACGAAGATAGTCTAAAAGAAATTCATGTTAAACTCCAAACTGTGGATAAAGTTGAAAAAGGAACATATTTTTCTATGAAAACCAACGAATTAATACGAAGAAACGATAAGTTATTCAAAATTGTTCAAACGGAACACGCAATAGGAAAATTGGAGTAAAATCCGCTTTAAATTTCACATTCATTAGTTCTAGATCACTAAAATATGGTTCTACTCTAAATTGTGTGGGTATTCTTTAGATCAAAAAAATTATATAGGATTAATAATTTTATACAGACAAATTCAGGCAAATTAAAGTTGTTGAAAATATGTGGTATTGTAATAACTTGTTAATTTTGGACTCAATTATAGAAAAACAAATTGTAATCACATTAAAAAATGGTAGAACCTTTTTTTTGCAAAAATACTAAAACCCACACGATTTAGAGTAGAACCATTTTTTTTATTTTGATTTATACATAGGCGAAAATAATTGGTTAAAGATAAGTAAAATTATTGTCATATCTTTGTAATATATATTTCATGCTTCAGAAATATGAATGCCTTTTCTTTGTATCAAAATTTACCTACCTTAAATGAATATTTTTTTCCAATTCATATAATTAATGGTAAATTATTACTAATTAGCATTAAATACAATTAACAATATTATGAATCCATATCGTATTTTGGTAGTCGATGATGAAGAAGATTTGTGTGAGATTCTTCAATTTAACCTTGAAACAGAAGGATATCAAGTAGATGTAGCCTATTCGGCTGAAGAAGCTTTGCAAAAAAAAATCACGAATTATCATCTTATTTTATTAGATGTAATGATGGGTGAAATGTCTGGCTTCAGAATGGGACGTTTGTTGCGTGAAAATCCCAAAACAGCTGCAATTTCAATTATCTACCTCACTGCAAAAGATTCCGAAACTGACCGATTAACTGGTTTTAATATCGGTGCTGACGATTATATTTCAAAGCCATTTTCCATTCGCGAAATGTTGGCACGAGTCAAAGCAGTTATCCGCAGGGTAGAAACAACACAAACAATTGCAAAAGTTGATGAACTTACATACGAAAAACTGATTATGCATTTGGATCATAAAAAAGTGCTGTTGGATGGTATCGAAGTTCCATTCACCAAAAAAGAATATGAAATTCTGAAACTGTTTTTGGAAAACAAAAACCGTGTATTTTCGCGAGATGAAATGCTTACCCGTGTTTGGTCAGATGAAGTAATTGTTTTGGATCGAACTATTGACGTGAATATTACCCGATTACGAAAAAAAATTGGTCCTTACGGAAAAAATATCGTTACCCGACTTGGTTATGGATATTGTTTTGAGGAATAAAATCTCCAATGCCAAAAGCCACTATTTGTATGTATAATATTTTTAATCTTCATTTAGCTTGTGACGCTCAATAAAAAACTTTTCTTATACTTTTTCGGCATCTTTTTTTTGATGTTAGTTATAATTTCCTATTTTCAGTATCAGCGTGAAAAAGAGTTCAGAACAGAACAGCTTGACCAACAACTTACTACATATAATTATACTGTCTATAAATTTTTTAACGAAAAGAATACAAACTGGGAAAATTTAGAAAATTACATTCATCTTTTCCCCGATAGTTCTTTGCGAGTTACTGTGATTGATACAACTGGAATAGTGGTATTCGATTCATTTGTAAAAAAAGGCACTATTCTCGAAAATCATTTGCACCGTCCCGAAATTGAAATGGCAATGACATCCCTAAACGGTAAAGCGATACGACATTCCATTTCCACCGGAATAGATTATTATTATTTGGCACATCGGTTTCCACAATTTTTTGTCCGTAGTGCTTTGCCATACAATATTAGTTTAATCAGCATGCTGAAAGCCAATACCTTCTTTCTTTACTTTATGGCAATTGTATTAATTTTAGCAGTGTTGGCACTCTATCTTATTGCACGAAATTTTAGTAAATCAATAGATAGATTACGCATTTTTACCCAAAAAGCTGAAAAAGGTGAAATTCCTGATACAGATATCGAATTTCCAAATGATGAATTAGGAGAGATTAGCAAAAACATTATACATCTCTATAAACTCTTATTACAAGCCAAAGACGAAGTGAACAAAGAACGTGAAAAATTAATTACTCACCTTCAAATTTCACAAGAGGGACTTGGTATTTTTTCTTCTCAAAAAAAAGAAATACTAGCAAACACGATCTTTATTCAATATACCAACATTTTTTCCGATAAGCAATGCGAAAACTCAGACCAGATTTTTTTACTACCTGAGATGTCGGAAATTAACCAATTTATCGACCAAAGTTTGCGAAACAATCAAATAAACCGAAAACGATTGAATATTGAAAAAGGAGGACGCATTTTTTCAGTTCAATGTGTTGTTTTTCAAGACAATACTTTCGAAATATCCATTAACGATATTTCTGTTCAGGAACATGAAAATGAACTAAAGCGACACCTTACCCAAAATATTTCACATGAACTTAAGACACCGGTAAGTAGCATTCTGGGTTATATGGAAAGCATACTCAACAATCCGGAGTTGGATTTGGAACGGCAACAATTCTTTATCGAAAGGTCATACCTGCAAGCCAAACGGCTGAGTGCATTACTTCAAGACATTTCTATGCTTACCAAAATAGATGAAGCCAAGGGAATGTTCGAAAAGGAAAGGTGCAATTTATTGGAGATAATTTCGGATGTGCTGAATGACTTGCATTTACAAATTGAACAAAAAGAATGTACCATTTTAAATAAAGTTGAGTCATCAATTGAAATTGTTGGAAATCGATCGCTTATTTATTCTGTTTTCCGAAATTTATTGGATAATGCATTGGCTTATGGTGGCGAAAAGTTGACGGTAGACATAAATTGTTTTCGGGACGATGAACAATTCTATTATTTTACTTTTAGCGACAATGGAGTTGGTGTTGCTGAAGAATATCTAAATCGGTTATTCGAAAGGTTTTACCGAATTGATAAAGGTAGAAGTAGGAAAATGGGTGGTACAGGATTGGGATTGGCAATAGTAAAAAATGCTGTACTCTTTCATCATGGTCACATTTCTGCAAAAAACCTACCTACAGGCGGACTTAGTTTTATTTTTTCCTTGAGGAAAAACTGATAATTTTTTTAATAAAATAAGAAACCCTTCCATTTCCTTATCAAAAGAAATGGAAGGGTTCTGCGTATTTATAAATAACAACTAATTCTCTTTTGTCAGATTTATCTTAAAAGAAATAGTAACGCAGATTTAGCGGATTATTTTTTGAAATGATAAGCGATTTATACACGGATTTAAATATTTTATAAATGAAATTTGCAGATTGAGGGTATAGTGTCTCATTATTTCATCCTAATTTTGACTTGTCAAAATTTAAATCAGAATTATATCTGTTTTTTTTAATTTATATCTGTTTTAATCTGCCTTATCCGTTAATCGGCGTTGCTATTATTTTGAATTTATTCCCTTGAAAATTAAACTTTAATCTGTCAAAGTAGACTAATGTGTTTATTTTACCGTGTCTATTTTTATTACTTCCTTTATTACAATAACTTTTTCAGCATTTATCTCTTTGGTTGATGCATCACAATGTCTTCCCTGTACTTCTTGCATGCAGCAACGTACCATTCTTTGGTGTCGACAACTATCGAAACGTTCATGTCCCATAGTAGCCCATAAGCCACCGAATGTAAGAACTGAAACGGTTAATCCTACTAAAAATCTTGATTTTCTTGACATGTACTTTGTTGTTTTGTTTTATTAATTACTTGGGTTTTTCTTCTTTTTTTGTGTCTTGCATGCAATCGAAATCACGTTCTGTTCCAGAATTACAACAGCAATGAGAATGATAGCCCGAATTGCAACATCCACCACCCTTATGGGTTTTAAACTCAGCATATTCTACATCGCTCATTTTGCGAATTTTGTCTGACATGTAAAATAATCTATCGTGATTATGTCCGCCATAAGAACTTCCACAACAACTGTGACGACTTCTGCAACAACAATGTAATATTCTGAAGATGGCAAAGAAAATTATAATACCGAATAAAAGATGAGGCATAAAAAACGCCACTGCTCCTACCAAAATGCCGCCTATTACGGCACATAAAATTGATTTTGTCATTTTTTTTTATTTAAAATTATAATTCAATTATTAAGTAATATGTAATAATTATTGATATGTTTTATGTAATTAGAGTGTGTTTTTTTAGTTACAAAAGTGTTTAAAAATTTGTGTATATAAT
>JACDZH010000157.1 GCA_013426815.1 Paludibacter sp. | reverse complement strand
GAATATTGTTGATAAACAACCATATAACAAATTAATTCAAATAATGTCTAATATCAGATTTTACTACCGAGAAAAAAGTTTTTAAAGTCCCCCGCAGTTTATCCCGATTCATCGGGAGGGGATTTAGGGGCTGTATTAAAATATTTCACATAGGTATCCATATCTTTATCACCACGCCCCGAAACGGTAATTACCACTATATCATCGGGTTTAAAAGTTTGTTTTTCTTTTTTCAAAAGAGCTAAGGCATGAGCCGATTCGATGGCAGGAATTATTCCTTCCAAGCGGGTCAATTCAAAAGCAGCATCTAATGCCTCATCATCATTTATTGCATACACTTTGGTGCGTCCAACATGTGCAAAATAAGCATGAGCAGGGCCAATTCCAGGATAATCTAAACCAGCCGAAATGGAATATGGCTCTGTAATCTGACCATCTTCATCCTGCATAAGTAATGTACGGAAACCATGAATAATTCCCACTGTTCCAATGCTTATTGTCGCAGCCGTTTCGCCGGTTTCGATACCCAAACCACCTGCTTCAGCCGAAATGATTTTTACCCGTTTGTCATTCAGATAATGATAGTATGTTCCCATGGCATTACTTCCACCACCCACACAAGCCATCAAATAATCGGGATAATCACGTCCGATTTGTTCTTGTAATTGCCATAAAATTTCTTCGCTGATAACCGATTGAAAAAAGCCAACCATATCGGGATAGGGATGTGGTCCAACTGTGGAACCAATAATATAAAACGAATCGGGATTTGAGCACCAGTAACGGATGGCTTCGTTGGTAGCATCTTTCAATGTGCAATTTCCACTGATAACAGGTTCAACTTTTGCACCGAGCATACGCATTTTTTGTACATTCAAAAATTGGCGTTCCACATCGGTTTTTCCCATAAATATAATACATTCCAAACCCATCAATGCACAAGCAGTTGCCGTAGCTACACCATGTTGTCCGGCGCCTGTTTCGGCAATAATACGGGTTTTACCCATGCGTTTTGCCAACAGAATTTGCCCCAGTGCATTGTTAATTTTATGCGCTCCGGTATGGTTCAAATCTTCGCGTTTCAGATAAACATTGCTGCCATATTCAGCCGAAAGTCGTTTGGCAAAATACAGAGGCGATGGTCTTCCAACATAGTTTTTCAACAAATCGTAATACTCTGCCTTAAACGAAGCATCGTTCTTAATTGCAAAATACGCTTCTTTCAGCCTCTCCACCGTTCCATGAAGAATTTCGGGAATATAAGCTCCACCAAATTCGCCGTAGAAACCAGATTCAGATGGCAATTCCAGCCCAGCCCCTCCTAACATCCCCGATGTTGAGGAATTTAGGTTAGCATCGTTTCGTTGATACTTTTTAAAATTATTCATATACATACTTTTTATTTTCTATAAGTCCCCGCAGTTTATCCCGATTCATCGGAAAGGGTTTTAGGGGACCAAAAAAAGGCTTATCGTGAGTCCGACAAGCCTTTTTGTAATATCTTTTATTATTTTTGACAATATACATAAGTGTTTTATCTCACGATTAGCTAATCTGTAAGTGCCACCACCAAAATTTATTGATTGTCAAAGTTAAGTTCATTTTCCCATTGGATTAATTGCGGGGGCAAAGATGATAAATTTATTTTATTTGCGCAAGAAAAATATCAATTATTTAAATTAGATAACTAAATGGAACTAATTTGGGCTGAATCTTTTATTAATTATCGATTTGAGTTTCTACCTCATTTGTAACAAGTTATATAAATCAAAAAATTTATTGGTTTCATTTTCGTTATTCAAATTTTTTTCCGAAATTTGCATACTTAAAAATACGGAACAAATTCTAGTAATTTTAAGAAAAAACAGCGTGAAAGAAACAAAATATATTTTTGTAACCGGTGGTGTTACATCTTCGTTAGGTAAAGGAATTATTGCAGCATCCCTGGGTAAACTATTACAAGCCCGTGGTTTTAGGGTAACTAATCAAAAGTTAGATCCTTATATAAATGTTGATCCAGGTACATTAAATCCCTACGAACATGGCGAATGTTATGTTACTGTTGATGGTCATGAAGCCGACCTAGATTTGGGTCATTACGAACGGTTTACAAATGTTGAAACTCATCGCGCCAACAATATTACCACCGGTCGGATTTATCAAAACGTTATAAACAAAGAACGCAGAGGCGATTATTTAGGAAAAACGGTGCAAATCATTCCACACATCACCGACGAAATAAAAAAAAATATCAAACAATTAGGTAGCAAAGGCGAGTACGATTTTGTTATTACCGAAATAGGAGGAACTGTTGGCGACATTGAGTCCTTACCATACATAGAAAGTGTTCGTCAGTTGAAATGGGAAATGGGAAAAAACTGTCTAATTATTCATTTAACTTATGTGCCTTATTTAGCAGCAGCCAAAGAATTGAAAACAAAACCTACCCAGCACTCAGTCAAAGCATTACAAGAACAGGGAGTACAAGCCGACATATTGGTTTTGCGTACTGAGCATAATATTTCGATGGATATACGTAAAAAAGTGGCTCTGTTTTGCAATGTTGAGCAAATTGCAGTCATGCAATCCATCGATGTGCCAACCATTTACCGAGTTCCATTGAATATGCAACAGGAAAAACTCGATGAAGTAGTACTTACTAAAATGGGATTCGATTTGACAAAAACTCCGGCTGCCGATATGGACAAATGGATCGAATTTGTCAAAAAACTGGAAAATGCAAAAGATGAAGTGCGTATTGGTATTGTTGGCAAATATGTTCAATTACCTGATGCATACAAATCAATTATCGAATCGTTGCTTCATGCAAGTGCCTATAATAATAAGAAACTGAAGTTGGAACTCATACTTTCGGATAAGCTAACAGAGGAAACTTTAGAAAAAAAATTAGGTAATCTGAATGGAATTATTGTAGCACCCGGCTTTGGACAACGCGGAATGGAAGGAAAATTTGCCGCATTAAAATTTGCTCGTGAAAGAAACTTGCCTTGTTTGGGAGTTTGTATGGGAATGCAAACCATGTGTATCGAATTTGCACGAAACGTTGTGGGTTATTCAGATGCCAACAGTACTGAAATTGATCCAACCACTACCCACAACATTGTGGACATTATGGATGAACAAAAAAATATTTTGAACTTAGGTGGTAGTATGCGATTGGGTGCCTATAAATGTAAATTGAAAAAAGGAACAAAGGCTTACGAAATCTACGGAAAAGAGCAGATTAGCGAACGTCATCGCCATCGATTCGAATTTAATAATGCGTATAAAGAGGAGTTTGAAAAAGCAGGAATGATTTGTAGCGGCATGAATGAAGAGTCTAACTTGGTGGAAATTATTGAGTTAAAATCCCACAAATGGTATGTGGGGGTTCAATTTCATCCCGAATATAGCAGCACGGTAGTGAAACCACATCCACTCTTTATTAGCTTTATGAAAGCGGCAATTATGAAATAAAAATACCCCTAGTCCCAAAAGGGGAACAGGATTAGTTTCGTCTACTTTATTATTTTATTATTTTAAATACTTATATAACAAAACAATAGCCACTTAATTCCTCTTCAGGGGTTAGGGGTAAATTCAAATCAAATGGATAAAAATACGATTTATGGATTTGTTCTGATAGCAGCAATAATTATTGGTTTTTCGCTATTAAACCAAAAATCAGACATTGAAATAGCAGCTGAAAAACGGTATAACGACTCCATAACCTTGGTTCAACAAAACAGAGCTGTTGCGATGCCAACTGCAACACCTGATACCTCAGGTATGGCATTAACAGATTCAATTGCCAAAGATACAGCAAATATTGCCAATACTTATGGCGATTTCAGTGCATCTGTAAAAGGCGAAGAACAGTTTTTTACACTCGAAAATGAACAGGTAAAACTTACTTTTACAAACAAAGGTGGTCGCATTTATGCGGCACAATTAAAAAAATATTCCAAACGCGATTCGTTGGACAAAAATCATCCGTTAATTTTGTTTGATGCTCAGGAAAGTAATATGGGTTTTACGTTGGTTACCAACAACAACCGCGTACTGAACACAACAAATTTATATTTTGAACCCATTTCGGAAATTACCAAAGATGCAAAAGGAAATCAAACCCTGATTTTAAGGTTAAAAACCGTTGGACAAGCATATATTGATTTTGCTTATACCTTACCTTCCGATAATTATATGCTTAGTTTTGGTATCAAAGCCAATAGTATGAACACTGTAATGCCAACAGGTATAAACTCTCTCGATATGCAGTGGAGTTCAAAAATTCGCCAACAGGAAAAAGGAAGAACTTTTGAAGATAAATATTCTGGTATTGAATTTAAATATGTAGCTGACGATATAGAAAAGCTAAGCGAAAGTAAAGATGACGAGAAACAATTGACCAATAAAGTAAAATGGATTGCCTTCAAAGATCAATTTTTTAGTAGTATATTAATTGCTAACGAATCATTTAATTCTGCTAAACTAAAAAGTAAGTTAGAATCTGAAAATTCGGGTTATTTAAAATCATATACTGCCGATATGACAGTAGCATTTGACCCTACCGGCAAAGTACCTACTACTTTTCGAATGTTTTTAGGTCCAAACCAGTATAAAATTCTATCGGCTTATGACAAAGGAGTAGACTCTGATTTAAAAATAAAATTAAACAATATAATTCCACTTGGTTGGGGAATTTTTGGTTGGGTAAATAAGTACGCTATTATACCTATGTTCAATTTTTTCAGTAGTTTTATGAGCAATTTTGGTATTATAATTTTACTGATGACTTTAGTTATCAAGTTGGTTCTCTCTCCATTAACATACAAATCATATATTTCAAGTGCCAAAATGCGCGTTTTAAAACCCGAAATTGATGAAATAAACGAACGAATACCGAAAGATAAAGCAGCCGAACGTCAAAAAGCAACCATGGAATTGTATAGCAAAGTTGGGGTAAGCCCCATGAGTGGTTGTATACCAAGTTTGTTGCAAATGCCTATTTTATTTGCTTTGTTCAGCTTTTTCCCTGCATCAATCGAGCTTCGTCAGCAAAGTTTTTTGTGGGCAACCGACCTCTCGGCATACGATTCAATATTGCAGTTGCCATTTGTTATTCCTTTTGGTTTTGGTAGTCATGTCAGTTTATTCTGTTTATTAATGACAGTTACAAGTATTTTGTACACAAAATTAAACATGGCAAGTACAAGTGGACAAGAACAAATACCGGGAATGAAATGGATGATGTATTTAATGCCGGTTATGTTTATGTTTATGTTCAACAGTTATGCATCCGGTCTAAGTTACTATTATTTTATTGCCACCTTGTTTTCTGTAATCCAAACCTACATTATCCGTGCTACGGTTGACGAAAAGAAAATATTGGCCGATCTTCATGCCAAGCGTATCGTAAATGCCAAAAAACCTGCCAAAAAAAGTGGTTTTATGGATAGGCTCGAAAAAATGCAACGTGAACAACAAAAATCTGTAAAGGGTCGCAAATAACATATTTACAAAAAAATTAATTTACTATTTACCATTATAAGAGCGCAAGAAGCAGTTTTTGAAACTTGCGTTTTGCACTTTTTTCTCCAAGCTAAAATGAAAAACCCTTTTTTTATTCTCCCCTATTTATTGATTTTATTATTGCTAATCTCATGTGGAAAAAGCAACCGGTTCGGTATTGATACTTCCAACAATAGGGTGGAAGTGAAAATTCATCGATTTGATAAAGATTTAATTACATTGGATAAAACAAATCCGAAAGCCGGAGTAATCTTATTATATAACCGTTATCCACATTTTTTGCCCATATATATTGAGCAAATTTTGGAAACCGCCACCACCGATACTTTAGCTGTTAGTAATCTTTTTGTTAAGTTTCTCAATGACACCGTTTTTGCTAAAGTGAACAAAAAAACGATGGAAACTTTTGGTGATATATCTGATATTGAGAAATCTGTTTCCGATGCGTACTCCTACATACATTATTATTTTCCAGATGTGAAACTCCCCGAAATCTACTTTTTCGTTTCAGGATTTAATCGTTCAGCATTGTTGAATAATCAATTTATAAGTATAGGTTCAGATTTTTATTTAGGTAGCGATTTTCCTTCATATAAAAGTATAACATACAAGTATTTATTATTAAATATGCGACGTGAACGTGTAGCAACAGATTTGGTTTCAGCTACACTTTTCAGAATGTTTGTAATGAATAAAAATCAAGACCGACTACTTGATAATATTATTTTTAGGGGAAAAGTTATGTATTTGCTTTCGGCATTTATACCTTCTGAAAAAGCTGAAAACCTGATGGGTTATACTCCCGAACAGTGGAAATGGTGCAAAGAATACCAAAAACAAATTTGGGCGACTATGATTGACAAGAAAGATTTGTTTTCGTCGGATCAACATCTTATTGGAAAATATTTGAACGATGCACCTTTTACAGCTCCCATTTCGCAACAATCGCCAGGCAGACTGGGAACTTGGATAGGTTGGCAAATTGTGAATAGTTATATGAAAAAAAACGAAAAAGTAGGTTTACGTGATTTAATGGACCAAAACAATTCTCAGAAGATTCTCGAAGAATCGGGATATAAACCTTGAAAAGTTTAAATTGTTTTTATTTTCACGTGTTTAAGGCTCATACTGTTCACTTCTTCAAAATTGAACGTTTTCACACAAAAAAGACCTGGTCGAATATCAAACAGGTCTTTTAAAAAATTATTTGTGAGTAAATTATGCCGGACTGATTGCTTCTGAAGGACAAACATCGGCACAAGTGCCACAATCGGTACAAACATCAGAGTCAATTACATAAATATCACCTTCCGAAATTGCGTCAACAGGACATTCGCTGATACATGACCCGCAAGCAATACAATCTTCTGAAATAACGTAAGCCATTTTTTCTAAATTTTTTGTGAATAATAATTAGTTCTGCAAAAGTATAACTTTTTCCATATCAAAAAAAATTTTCAGCTCTTTTTATTCAAATATTTTAATATTCCGTTATAAATAAATTATTTTATCTGTTTTTTTGCCATTTCAATTCAAATTATGAAGAAAATTCCTGTAAAAAACGATTCCAAAAAAAATAGCGACCTAAAAGTCAAATTCTGCCATTCATAGTATAATTCTATCTTTGTACTTCAATTTTAAACAAGCATTTGACAGGTAACAAGCATTTTAGTTTCAAAATTAAGCAAGCATATTGGTTTTTTATTTATCCAAGTTTCTTCTGTATTGTATTTCGGGGTTTATTGTCTGATTTGTTCATGGAAGTAAATGTTATATAATTATTGCCTAAAATGGGTTTTAATAATCACAAAAATGGCTTAATGAAAAGTTTGACTGACCAACTGAACTCTCATATTAAGAAAACTGCCTACCTAATGGATGTTCCCATTCACTGGTGGGGAACTTCATAGAAGTCAAAATATAATTCCAAGCTAGATTTTTTGAAAGAACTATAATAAACGACATATATAATTACGCATATAATTTGTATCTTTGCAAACCA
>JACDZH010000156.1 GCA_013426815.1 Paludibacter sp. | reverse complement strand
CCGGATTGTCCTCCCGGAATCTCCGGAGATTTTTATCCCAGGGACAATGCAGGCCTTGCAGGTCACACCCTTGCCCATCGGCTTTACCACCGCCATCGCCGCCGCCTCCCTGCCCCTCATTCATCGAGATCCCTTTGACCGCATCCTTGCCGCCGAGGCCCTGCAAAACAAGATCACCCTGCTGAGCAAGGATCCAATCATTCCCAAGTATGGAGTTCGGGTGGTTTGGTAAGGCAAGAAAGGTAATAGCACCCTCTTCCTCAAATTTTGAGTTCATCCCCTCTGGCGTGGGGACCATACGATGTTTCTTTGACCTTCTTTTCTTCAGGCTCTATCCCTTTCCGTGAGACGGGCTGCAAATATTCCAGCCGGCAGGCTTCACCGTCGGCAGCAGTTGTTGCATTGTTGGCAACAACTGGCACCCGCAGAACGGCAGATCGTCCTTGCCATATACCGGCCCAACCGGCCCAACTGCTCCCCCCGGATCAACCATTGACAACCCCGGCCCCTTCATTGCTATCATAATCTTACCAATTTCTTACCGCCCCGATGAACGGGATAAGGGGCCGTAACGAAATGGAAAAAACAAATTATTTCGTAACTGCCCGCAAGGAGACCGCCATGTCACAGACGATCCTTTCCAGCAAAGGTCAAGTCATTATCCCCAAACCCATCCGCAACGCCCGTCACTGGAAGCCAGGCCAGCAATTAGAGGTCATCGAATCCGGCGACGGCATCCTGCTCAGACCGGTAAAACCATTCCCGGCAACCACCTTGGACGAGGTCACGACCTGCCTGAACTATCAGGGTGAGCCTCAAAGCCTCACCAGCATGGAAGAGGCAGTCCGGCAAGGCGCCAAGGAGGCCGCTCGCCATGATAGCGATTGACACCAATGTCCTGGTCCGGCTGCTCACCCGCGACGACGAGCCGCAGTCCCGGCAGGCCTCCGCCCTCTTTACCAAAAACAAAATCTTCATCCCCGAGACTGTCATTCTGGAGACTGAATGGGTTCTTCGCTTTGCCGACAAATTACCGCAGGCCGCCATCCTGGAGGCGCTGCGTAAAACCTTGGTAGCGTTGTCAATAGGAGACCTGAGGAAAAGCCCTCGACCTTGCCGGTCAGGGACTGGAAGCCGTTGCAAGGTTCCTCTGGATTCTGGCGGCTCCGTGTTGGCAGTTGGCGGGTAATCTGCGAACTGCGAGACGGTGAACTGGTCCTGCTGGTTATCAAAATAGCGCCAAGGGGAGACGCATACAAATGAACGTGCAAATCATCGAAATGAAAGGAAATCCCGCTTTTGCAGTGGTTCCTGTCTCCGAGTGGGAATCACTGCTCGCAAGGCTTGAGGAGTTGCAGGACCTGGCAGACGCCAGAGGGTCGGCAGCAGGGGAGTCTTTTCCCGTGGAGCTGGCTGACCGTTTTCTGGCCGGCGAACCGCCACTGCGTGTCTGGCGTGAATATCGAGGATTCACCCTGCAATCCCTTGCTGAAACCTGTGGCGTTTCCCGACAGATGCTCTCCATGATCGAACATGGCAAGACTGCCCCCTCAGTATCCCTGCTTTCCAGGCTTGCGCAAGCCCTGCGCTGCGACATGGATGATCTTCACTCTTGATATCATCAACTTTCATTTCATCTCCCCTTGCGCTGAAATCCGGCCCCATGCCTCGGCTGCAAACATGGCGCGGTTTAGCAGTTCGGTAAGCGCGTCGGTGTCCAGTTGCGGGTAGGCCATGGCCAGGTCGGTCATGGCGTCGGTGGAGTCGCGTGCCTCCTTGAAGATACGCAGAGCTTCCTGCACCATCGGCTCAAAGGCGATTTGCTGGGTGGTGGTCATATCGGCCTGATCGATGGCATCCTGATCCGGGAAGAGCGCGGGGGCGACCTGATAGCAGATGTAATCGCGGTAGTCATGGCGGTGTTTCAATCCACGCCCCCCGCGCGGGGGGCGACAAATGCTCTCCGATAACGGCATTTTTATTGAGCAAGTTTCAATCCACGCCCCCCGCGCGGGGGGCGACCATCTTTATCCATTAGGCACACCGATTGTTTTTTGTTTCAATCCACGCCCCCCGCGCGGGGGGCGACGCAAATGGCCTTGCCTCCCTTTGCCGCAACTTTGGTTTCAATCCACGCCCCCCGCGCGGGGGGCGACCATCTCAAACTACTAAATTGGCCCTAATTTAATTTTGTTTGAATCCACGCCCCCCGCGCGGGGGGCGACCGGCGTCACGGGCAACCTCAATGGTCCCGTCTTCGAAGTTTCA
Organism: Paludibacter sp.; assembly: GCA_013426815.1. GTDB lineage: Bacteria > Bacteroidota > Bacteroidia > Bacteroidales > Paludibacteraceae > Paludibacter. The sequence continues at coordinate 5,509 of JACDZH010000156.1, read as the reverse complement.
ATCCACGCCCCCCGCGCGGGGGGCGACCTGGGTCAACCCCCGGCCCGCGCCCGGCGTCAAGTTTCAATCCACGCCCCCCGCGCGGGGGGCGACCACCAGGGCCTTGGCCGCCTGGAGCTGCTCGTTGTTTCAATCCACGCCCCCCGCGCGGGGGGCGACCCGTTTTTCCCGAGACGGTGGCTGATCTGGAAAAGTTTCAATCCACGCCCCCCGCGCGGGGGGCGACGGAAGCTAAATGAGAATAATTATCAAAGACATCTTGTTTCAATCCACGCCCCCCGCGCGGGGGGCGACCGCCCTCCTCGCTCCGCTGGGCGTTCTCAAACACGTTTCAATCCACGCCCCCCGCGCGGGGGGCGACATATGTTGCGGCTTGTGGAGCGGACAAATAAAATGTTTCAATCCACGCCCCCCGCGCGGGGGGCGACCACCAATTGGGGGGCCTCCAGGAAATGCATTGGTGTTTCAATCCACGCCCCCCGCGCGGGGGGCGACGGTGTAATCGTTGGTCAGTCCGGTACAGTCGATGGTTTCAATCCACGCCCCCCGCGCGGGGGGCGACACGCCCAGGGTCTCATACCGGGCGGAGGCCAGAGGTTTCAATCCACGCCCCCCGCGCGGGGGGCGACATCTGATTTTACAGGGAAAAGGCGGGGTTGGAAAAGTTTCAATCCACGCCCCCCGCGCGGGGGGCGACGCCCTCAGGATCAAGCACCATGGTGGCGATCTGCTGTTTCAATCCACGCCCCCCGCGCGGGGGGCGACCGATGATCTGATTAAACAGAAGCCCGGCGGTTTTGTGTTTCAATCCACGCCCCCCGCGCGGGGGGCGACCCGCACACCTCAGTTTCAACACATGATCCCACATGGGTTTCAATCCACGCCCCCCGCGCGGGGGGCGACCGGCAGCCGAACCCTGAGGATTGCAGGGTACGGCGTTTCAATCCACGCCCCCCGCGCGGGGGGCGACTCTTTGGGCTGAGGCGAGCAGCCGAACAGCTTACCGTTTCAATCCACGCCCCCCGCGCGGGGGGCGACAAACCTACTACCCGGCCAAAGGCACCCCTTGGCGGTTTCAATCCACGCCCCCCGCGCGGGGGGCGACCTCATCGATCCCGCCAGAGGCGGCGGCAAGATCGGGGTTTCAATCCACGCCCCCCGCGCGGGGGGCGACGGTAATGAGGTTTCAAATCGGGGTGGAACTGAGCATGTTTCAATCCACGCCCCCCGCGCGGGGGGCGACAAATTAAATAAAATCAATTAGTTGCAATATGGGGTTTCAATCCACGCCCCCCGCGCGGGGGGCGACAGGCGACCAGGGCAACGAGCCGGGGTTCTTGAATCGTTTCAATCCACGCCCCCCGCGCGGGGGGCGACAACAAAGCTCACACCAGAGGCATTTAAAGATATTGTTTCAATCCACGCCCCCCGCGCGGGGGGCGACTCATCAATATTGAGTTTGCAAGCATCCGTTTTGCGTTTCAATCCACGCCCCCCGCGCGGGGGGCGACCTAGCCAGGGCGGCACGGCCAAGAACCGGGCTTGGTTTCAATCCACGCCCCCCGCGCGGGGGGCGACGGGCTTGTGAATGCGAGGAACGTAACGCATTGCATGTTTCAATCCACGCCCCCCGCGCGGGGGGCGACAAGCTGACTGAATATCCAAGCCATATCAAGTTTTTGTTTCAATCCACGCCCCCCGCGCGGGGGGCGACTGTCAAAGCTGCTAGGCTGTCATCTATAATTCTGAGTTTCAATCCACGCCCCCCGCGCGGGGGGCGACAACCCTGAAAGACATGATCTCAGCATGAGTGAGAGTTTCAATCCACGCCCCCCGCGCGGGGGGCGACGACCGTAGAAGGGACATTCCGTCAAACATTCAAGGTTTCAATCCACGCCCCCCGCGCGGGGGGCGACGGATGGCAAGTCTCCGGACGACTCGCAAATGGCCGTTTCAATCCACGCCCCCCGCGCGGGGGGCGACCCGAGGCCACAACCACGGCCCGCAACGCCGTGCCGTTTCAATCCACGCCCCCCGCGCGGGGGGCGACTCAATATCGGCTGATCCAGCCCGGTAGCGGGCTGGTTTCAATCCACGCCCCCCGCGCGGGGGGCGACTAAAGCCCCATCTCTTCGACCTGTAAATTGCCCAGTTTCAATCCACGCCCCCCGCGCGGGGGGCGACGCCCTGCTCACCGACCGCATGTCCGGCCCTGCCGGGTTTCAATCCACGCCCCCCGCGCGGGGGGCGACGCTATGTCCGGGGGGAGGCTGGCGCATTTCTTGAGGTTTCAATCCACGCCCCCCGCGCGGGGGGCGACGGTGTCAATGCCGCCAGTGCCGGTATGGGTTTTGTTTCAATCCACGCCCCCCGCGCGGGGGGCGACCAATGAAAATATACAATTATCATCCTGTCACCGGGTTTCAATCCACGCCCCCCGCGCGGGGGGCGACCAATTTACAGGTCGAAGAGATGGGGCTTTAATATGGTTTCAATCCACGCCCCCCGCGCGGGGGGCGACGGCGTGCATCAAATATTAAGGAGACACCAATGAGTTTCAATCCACGCCCCCCGCGCGGGGGGCGACTGTATTCGTCTCCTATTTTCCGGATTGAGTTGGCATGTTTCAATCCACGCCCCCCGCGCGGGGGGCGACGCCGGCCTGGTTGACCTGGCCGGGGTAGCAGTCGTGTTTCAATCCACGCCCCCCGCGCGGGGGGCGACTTGCAGTAGTCGTCGCCCAGTTCCAGATGGTTGTGTTTCAATCCACGCCCCCCGCGCGGGGGGCGACCATCCTAAACATCCTGAGTCTTGATATTACGAAGAGTTTCAATCCACGCCCCCCGCGCGGGGGGCGACGAGTGGAGTAACCGGGGTCAAGGGCCGGAGATATGTTTCAATCCACGCCCCCCGCGCGGGGGGCGACCTGTGTGCAGACAGGCCGCAAGTTTATCGGAGTTGTTTCAATCCACGCCCCCCGCGCGGGGGGCGACTATGATGGTATAAAAAGCAATGAGAAGAGCAATAGTTTCAATCCACGCCCCCCGCGCGGGGGGCGACAACGTTTTTCCTATGACTCCGATGATCACTTCGGTTTCAATCCACGCCCCCCGCGCGGGGGGCGACGAAGATATCGAAATCGTAAGGGCCGAACTCGCATGTTTCAATCCACGCCCCCCGCGCGGGGGGCGACCGAAGGGCTGATGTGTCGGAAAACAGAGACAATATGTTTCAATCCACGCCCCCCGCGCGGGGGGCGACTCCATGCTCTCGAGATCTTCCCCGGCCCTCAACAAGTTTCAATCCACGCCCCCCGCGCGGGGGGCGACGATGCAGCAGTGCTTGTTCTTCGTTGAGCTGTAAGTTTCAATCCACGCCCCCCGCGCGGGGGGCGACAACATCCTAATGATCATGGTCTGGCATAACTCTTTGTTTCAATCCACGCCCCCCGCGCGGGGGGCGACCCATTGTTGATGGCCGTCCGGTTACCACCTCCCTGTTTCAATCCACGCCCCCCGCGCGGGGGGCGACCAGCGTCTTCGAGCTTATTGCCAATGACATAGGTGTTTCAATCCACGCCCCCCGCGCGGGGGGCGACGCAACCCTTGCTATCTCATTTTTTTCGGTGATGCCGTTTCAATCCACGCCCCCCGCGCGGGGGGCGACAATACAAGATCGAGTTGTTCAGTCAGGATTTCAGGTTTCAATCCACGCCCCCCGCGCGGGGGGCGACAGTGTGTTTGTGACATACGAACCTCTTATTGATTGTTTCAATCCACGCCCCCCGCGCGGGGGGCGACGCCCTGCTCACCGACCGCATGTCCGGCCCTGCCGGGTTTCAATCCACGCCCCCCGCGCGGGGGGCGACGATCAATATCGGCTGATCCGGATATAGCGATCCAGTTTCAATCCACGCCCCCCGCGCGGGGGGCGACGGCGCTCTGGTCTGGCGTTAGGGCCTGAGTTGGTGGTGTTTCAATCCACGCCCCCCGCGCGGGGGGCGACAGACCAAAATCCCGGCCCGGCCATTCCTGGCCCTGTTTCAATCCACGCCCCCCGCGCGGGGGGCGACATTTTATGGTGGGATAATATTATTATGCTTGGACGTTTCAATCCACGCCCCCCGCGCGGGGGGCGACGATGTTGCTGGGACAATCCCCGTTTCCAAAGTCGTTTCAATCCACGCCCCCCGCGCGGGGGGCGACTCCGCCCCGCCGTAGGAACCAGATTGGTTGGGCAGTTTCAATCCACGCCCCCCGCGCGGGGGGCGACCCAATGATCTCACTACTCTCTGGACAGGATTTTAGTTTCAATCCACGCCCCCCGCGCGGGGGGCGACGTAAAGGTACAGGGCTCAGAACTCAATTTAAAAGTTTCAATCCACGCCCCCCGCGCGGGGGGCGACGGCCACGGCGGATTACCATCGCACCCAGTGCCGACAGGTTTCAATCCACGCCCCCCGCGCGGGGGGCGACTTAAGGAGGGGCAAGGGGTGGTGAGGGGGCTTTTGTTTCAATCCACGCCCCCCGCGCGGGGGGCGACCCTTGCTTGGTCCTAGGGTTCTCTTTCCAGCTGGGTTTCAATCCACGCCCCCCGCGCGGGGGGCGACTGCGGCGTGGGGTACGAAAGATCTACCCGTCACGTTTCAATCCACGCCCCCCGCGCGGGGGGCGACAAAAATTATGAAACGACACGAACAGATTGCCCTGTTTCAATCCACGCCCCCCGCGCGGGGGGCGACATCATGCACGGCGTACTCGCTCGTCCCGCTGTGGTTTCAATCCACGCCCCCCGCGCGGGGGGCGACGGGCTTGTCAGGTTGAGCGCGTATTGCCCAGACTTGTTTCAATCCACGCCCCCCGCGCGGGGGGCGACGTGGAGTATGAGGATGACCGGTTTACCGCCGCCGAGTTTCAATCCACGCCCCCCGCGCGGGGGGCGACTATAAGACCAACGAGCAACGGAAGTCAATTTATTGGTTTCAATCCACGCCCCCCGCGCGGGGGGCGACAGACTGCCATGGTGGTGCCATCCACCGGGCGGCAGTTTCAATCCACGCCCCCCGCGCGGGGGGCGACGACCAACGAGCAACGGAAGTCAATTTATTGGATTTGGTTTCAATCCACGCCCCCCGCGCGGGGGGCGACAATGTTCCAGACACCCACCGTTGCTTACACCATACTGTTTCAATCCACGCCCCCCGCGCGGGGGGCGACTTGATGGTGTTGTGGGTGAGTCACCAAAGGGCGGTTTCAATCCACGCCCCCCGCGCGGGGGGCGACCCCTGATACGGCATTCGCGGTCTCAGGGGTGGAGAGTTTCAATCCACGCCCCCCGCGCGGGGGGCGACCCATGGCGGCACTGGCAGTCGTATGAGCGCCCAGCGTTTCAATCCACGCCCCCCGCGCGGGGGGCGACAATAAAAAATCCATCAAGTCCTACCTTGGCACAGATGTTTCAATCCACGCCCCCCGCGCGGGGGGCGACAATCGGGCCGGCGCCATCTGGG
>JACDZH010000155.1 GCA_013426815.1 Paludibacter sp. | reverse complement strand
AGATATATAAATTTAAAATCCGACAGTTTTTAATTTTTGTCGGTCAATAGTGATTATGAAAAACAAAAACAAGAATTGATTTTTGATTCTTTTTCTGCCTCCTAGTGACTTTTAAATTCAGAAAAACTCACCTTCCAAAAAAAGATAGTGAATTAGGAGTTCTTAGTTAGCCACAAATCCAACAAAGTCAAAGCAGTCATAGCTTCAACAATAGGAACAGCTCTAGGTAAAACACATGGATCGTGTCGTCCACGAGCTTCTAATTCCACTTCATTTGAATGTATATCAATTGTTTCCTGCTTTTTGGCAATGGTTGCAACAGGTTTAAATAACACACGGAAGTAAATATCCTGACCGTTACTTATACCACCTTGCACACCACCCGAATTATTCGTTTTGGTAGTAATTTGATTCCCGACCTTAATAAAAGAATCATTCATCTGAGAGCCTTTTAAACTAATACCTTCAAATCCTTTGCCAAAATCGAAACCGTGAGTTGCATTTATACTCAGCATAGATTGTGCTAGTCGTGCCTGTAATTTATCAAATATTGGTTCGCCCCAACCTATTGGAACACCTTTTACTACACACGAAATAATTCCACCAATCGAATCGCCTTCTTCTTTTAAATTTTTGATATATGCAATCATATTATTGGCTGTTTCAGTTTCAGGACAGCGTACAATATTGCTCTCAATCAATTTAAAATCTATTGTTTCATAATTTTGAGTCATGGCAATATGTCCAACTTGCGAGGTAAATGCAATAATTTCTACACCTATTTTTTTTAAAGCCAATTTTGCAATAGCACCAGCTACAACTCGTGATGCAGTTTCGCGAGCAGAACTACGTCCTCCACCTCTGTGATCACGAATTCCGTATTTTTGTTGGTAAGTATAATCAGCATGTGAAGGTCTAAATACTTCTTTCAAATGATCGTAATCGGAGCTGTGTTGATTTTCGTTCCATATCACAAATGCTATTGGTGTTCCTGTGGTTTTCCCTTCGAATATTCCCGAAAGAAATTCTACTTTGTCACCTTCATTACGGGGTGTTGAAATATCAGATTGACCGGGACGACGCCGATTTAACTCGTTTTGAATGTAACTTTCTTCAAATTCAATTCCTGCAGGACAGCCATCTACAATACCACCAATGCCACGTCCATGAGATTCACCAAAAGAGGTAAAAGTAAATAATTTTCCTGTTGTATTTGACATATTCCATTATTTTTACTCCAATAGTTATGGGATTACAAATTACTTAATTTTAAAAAAAAATGTTCGTCATGGAAATATTTAAAATAATTAGAATTTTAAATCAATATCGCACTTCAAAGTTCAAAGTTAATTGAAAATATCTATTCATCAAGCATAAATAACACTTCTCTGTTATTTAATCCACCAAACAGAGATGCGTTAAATATAACAATGGACATTAAGCATACAAAAACTACCCAATATCCACTGTATTTATTTATCGGAAAAAGTATTTCAATTCCGGTTTAGTTGCATCCGCATCCACTACCACAACCACCTGATTTTTCATCTTTGTTATCGCAACCACATCCTCCATCACCACAACTGCTTTCGCTAGAGCTGCAACCACAACCGCTTCCGCATCCACCACCGGTGATTGCTGCCAATTCTTTTTCTGTTGGTTCACGAACTTCTAAAATTGTTCCTTTAAAATGTAGATTTTCACCGGCTAAAGGATGATTTAAATCAACTTTAACATGTGTGTCGCTAATTGTCACTACCTGAGCATTCACACGATTTCCTTCATTGTCCATCAAAGGAACAACATTACCTTCGAAAATCATTTCTTCGTCAAGTTTCCCATCTATTTCAAAAATAGTGCGGTCTAAATCTAGAACACTTTCGTCATCATATTCACCATAAGCATCTTCAAAGTTTATCGTAAATTCAAATTTATCACCAGTTTGTTTTCCGAATAAGTTTTCTTCAAATTTTGGAAGCATCATTCCTACACCATAAATAAAGCTCATGGGTTGTTCTACAGTGGCTTTTTCCATTAATTCTAATTCGCCTTCTATTTCGCTATCTACGAATAATTCGTATTCTGCTAATACTGATTTGTCTGTTGTAATTTTCATTTGTTTTTCCAATTATTTAGTTGTTATTAGTTTTATCTTTATCACTTCATTTTTGTTCTGACCCATTTATAATTGTTTATCATATTAAATTGTTCATTTTTTATAACAAAATTGTTGAATATTAATTATCAATACCATGTAATATTGTTCGATCCGTAACTACTTTGTTTATCCCATTTCAAATCACTTAACATACTTGCATTTACCCCGATTTTAAAATTATATGACTTATAAATACCAAATGGTACAATACTTGCCGACATAGTCCAACAATGTAGTTTACGAACAACATTGATATTGGTATATGTAAATTGATTAACTTTAAAATCGTAAGAAGTACTGGCTGTAATATTCCAATTTGGAGTTAAATCCAAATTTCCGGATAGACTTAAATTATGAGTGAAATCCATTTCATATTCCATTTTAGTTTTATCAAATACACTAGTATTGCCATATCTTACCGAGTAACTTATACTTATACTCCATGGAATGGTTAGTTTTTGGTATCCATCTTCACTTTTTTCAACTATATCTTGTCCGTGTTCAACCTTTTTTGTAGGATCGGAAGTTGAATCTTTACTCTCTAAGCTAGAATTTGGATCAATATTATCAGAATTATTTTTAATATTTTTTTTTTTGTTTTTTTTCTTAAAAGTTTCATCACTGAGCGTGTAACTATATGATGTACCTGTACCTAAAAAGCGTGGGAATTGTCCATTATTCCATCTTAGTTTATTAACCCTAACAGGGTTTCCATTGGTAGTTAAACCATACAAATATGGTTCGAAAGCACCATTCAGACTCAAGCTATGACTTTTTCCAAATTTTAACCTTAGTGATGTGCTGAACTGTGACCATTGCATCGAGTCTGCAGCCATATTGTACCCACCACTTACCGAAAAATTATCTATTAAACTCACTGTTTTAAATTTATTCTCACCCGTAGTATCATTGTCATTTCTAATTTTCATTTCCAGATTATTAGATAGTGAAAAATTGATACTTCCCGATCTTCCAATTCCAGGTGTACCATACAAACTTCCATCGTAATGTGAATATTGAACTACTCTAGGAGTTGGATCTAAGGTTGTCGTTTTATTGTAAGTACCATAATATCCCCACATTGAGTCTCCAAAATCGGGCATAAAACTATATCCAATCGTAGGAGTTAATACATGTCGAACGCGATCAATTTTATCACCAAACAAAGCGCGTAATGGAATGTAAAATCCATACAGTTTTGTAGAGGCCGAAACCCCCATATTAAAATCATAGACCCGATTGAATCCATCAATTGTATCAGTTATTACTTTTTGATTCGCATTATCCCATTTTTGATTTATGGATTGTAAATACCATCGTTCATTGTAATTCACAGAAGGTGAAATATTGATATATTTCAAAATATTAAAGGTAGCACTTATTGGAATACTGTGTTTCATTCCATTACGCCAATCATGCGTCAATGATGAAGAAAACAATTTATTTTCTTTGGTATCAATACTATTGGCAATAGTTCCTGAATAGGACATGGAAATTTTTTCGTACCAACGTTCTTTTCCTACTGCATTCTTTCGTTTTAGAGGATAAATACGGCTAATAGATATACTGATGTTTGGTAAAGTCAAACTGATAGTTGAATCTTTAGTTCGCTGATTCAATAACATACTACCCGAAATGCTAAATGGACTTTCGGGAAACCGTTGTGTGAAAGATACACTTGATCCAGTGGTATTTGCCGAATTCAGATCCGGTTTATAATAACTGTTTATATTGCTTCTGTTATAGCCACTGGATGAAAAATTGACACTAGATGAAAAATTGAAAAAGGGATTTGCTTTCTGATCTTGTGAATGCGACCAACGCATACTCATATTATTGGCTTTACTATAATCAGCCATGTCTTTTTCTCCTGTAACATCTTCTCGATAACTGATACTTAAATTTCCACGATATTTATAACGTTTAATGTATGAAGTATTTGAAGTTAAAGCCCATGTGCCTTTTGTGTAAATATCACCTCTGATTTCCATATCGGCATAATCATTAAAGGCAAAATAATAACCACCATTAGTTAAGCCTAATCCCCGGGTTAATTCATCTACATACGAAGGTACTAAAACTCCTGAAGAATATTTATCGGTAAAGGGAAAAAATCCAAATGGAATAAATAATGGTAAAGGAACATCGCAGACAACAAGATGAGCCGGACCTGCAACAATGTAACCGCCAGGCTTTACTTTTCCCCTTGAAAGACTTAGGTAAAAATCCGGATTTTCGTGGTCATCACAAGTTGTATATTTACCACCTGCAATACAAAGTATATCGGCAGATGTTTTTTTTGTTCGGTTACTGATGATGTACCCTTCACCTTGTTGTGATACAGCCTCCCTGATATATCCTTTTTTCGTTTTTAAATTATAATTCAACTCTTTTGAAATATACTCAGAATTAGCTTCGTTAAAAACTGGTTTACCAACCAAAATACCTAAACTATCTATTCTACCATGTGCATAAACCAAACTGCTGTCCATTTTTACACGTATAAAATCTGATTTTAATTTTATTTTTTTATAATTTACTTCTCCTTTTCCATGAAGAAAACCGGTACCATTTCGAAGGAACTCTATAGAATCCTGAGCACTATATTTAATTTCGGCATCAATTTGGTTTTGGTTTTGGATTTTTTGATTGGAAATTGCTGCCGAATCTAAGGAGATTTTATTTAAACTATCAGTAGCTAATATTTTTTCTACAGTAATAATAGAAGCATTTTTCTCTTGGCTGAAACCCATTATAGAAAAAGCTAAGCACAAAAATAATAGCAAGTACTGACGTTTTTTGCTGAAATATAATTGGTTACAGATGTGCATCCCGTAAAGTTCTGGGTTTCATAATTAAAATGCAAATTTAGTCAAAAAATAGGAGTCTCTTTTAAATTAAATCTTTTTTTATGATTAATTTGAAAATTTACTACAAACTTTCGCATGTAAAACAGTATAAAAACATTACTTTTGCATTATATTTTACAAAAATTCCTTTTTATCATCTGGAACTATTATGAAATTTGTCAAAGTTTTTTTTCTTTTTTATAAATGTTGTGTCATTTTCGTAACTTCATTTGTGTTTTGTCCTTTGATGGCACAAGATACCAGATTTACTGTTGTTATCGATGCCGGACATGGTGGACATGATCCTGGCGCAATTGGTTCTATTTCGCGCGAAAAGGATATTAATTTAGCACTTGTATTAGAACTTGGTTCTATTATCGAAGATAATTTTAAAGATGTTAAAGTTATTTACACTCGTAGAACAGATGTTTACCTTACTTTACAGGAACGCGCCAATGTAGTTAATAGTCATCATGCCGATTTATTTATTAGTATACATACCAATTCTGCCCAAAGCGGTTCAGCCTTTGGAGCTGAAACTTTTACACTTGGATTGGCTAAAACTAAAGCCAATCTGGATGTAGCAATGCGCGAGAACTCAGTAATTCTGCTCGAAGAAGATTACCGTACCAAATATAAAGGTTTTGACCCAAGTTCGGTCGATTCGTACATTATGTTTGAATTTATGCAAGATAAATACATCGATAAAAGTGTTGAATTGGCTTCTACAATTCAAAAGCAATTTGTTAACTATAATCGTTCAGATAGAGGTGTTCGACAGGCCGGTTTTTGGGTTCTACACCGGTCTGCATGTCCAAGTGTATTGGTAGAACTTGGTTTTATATCTAATTATTCCGAAGAACGTTACTTGACTTCAGATAAAGGACGCAGAGAAATGGCTATGGCAGTTTTCAAAGCTTTTGAAAAATACAAAATCAATCATGATAAAAAATCTAGTCGAAATGTTTTATATAATAAAAAAAATCAGGGTGATACAGTTTATGAGGAACGAAGAGAAATCTCGAAACTCAAAATTGATACCGCTGTTCCTGACCTAGTAACTATTGCCGATGAACGTATGTCGACAAAAGTAAAAAATGAGAATGAAACAGCAAATAATTTTACATCTAATAAAGTAACAAAGGTACCTGTATTTAAAATCCAGTTATTAAGCTCATTTAAAAAACTAAAACATAATTCAAATAATTTCAAAGGTTTACCCAATATCGATTTTTTTATCGAAGGCAAAACATACAAGTATACATTTGGAGCAGAAACAGAGTTTGCCAAAATTGAAAAAATGAGAAGAGAAATTCTTAGAAAATTCCCCGATGCATTTATTGTTGCTTTTGTTGATGGAAAAAAATTATCTATGAAAGAAACCTTAAAACTTTTCAAATAATTTACTTTTTATAAACATTTAAGCTGTTTTTGTTGTTCATTAATCAGAATTTGATTTTGATGACATAAAATTAGATTTTTTACGATTGAATTAAAAATGAAAATGAATTTTTTTAAACGTGAGGCAAGAGTTGGAATAATGGTTATTGTCGCCATTTTTGTTTTATATTTCGGATTAAATTTTTTGAAAGGAATAGATATATTTTCACCTTTAAATAATTATTATGCCTCCTATGATAATATTGGTGGTTTGGTTCCATCTTCACCAGTTTACGTGAAAGGGTTTAAAGTTGGTCAGGTAGATGAGGTGAAATATGATTTTTCAAAACAAAAATCATTTGTCATTAAATTTTCAGTTTCAAAAGATATTCAATTACCTAAAGGAACCATAGTTCAGTTATATGATGATGGTTTGATGGGCGGCAAAGCCATTCAGCTAATTTACGCTCCAATTTCAGTTTTACAAGCAAAGTATGAACCCAATGATACTATTGAATCTCAGGTTGGAATTGGTTTATTAACTGAATTGACAGGAGAATTACTTCCAAAAATTGAAACAATTTCCACTCAAGCTGACTCACTAATTCGTTCTATGCGAGTATTGGTCGAAAGTAAGGATTTGAAAAAAAGTTTGGAATCTATCGAACGCTCTACTGCCGATTTGTCTTTTAGTTCAACCCAATTAAAAAACATGATGAATAATGATGTTCCTCATATTCTAGGAGATGTAAATATCATCACTTCTGATTTAAAACAAATCACAGGAAATTTAAAAAAAATTGATTACGCTTCCACTTTTGCAAGTATAGATCATACTATAGCAAATCTAAATTTAATCACCGAAAAAATGAATAGTTCTGAAGGAACTATTGGTTCACTATTAAACAATAAAGATCTGTATATCAATTTAACAAATGCCACTTCAAGTGCAAATAAATTGATGATTGATCTACAAAAAAATCCTAAAAGATATGTTCATTTTTCGGTCTTCGGAAAGAAATCGGAATAGAATTGCTATTTAGAATCATTCTAAACAGTAATATAATTTAAAAAAACATATTTTTAAATTATTTCAACCGAAACCTTTTGATAACAAGAGTTTCGGTTTTTTTAATCGATAGTTTATGGAAAAATACTATCAAATTGTCAATCACTTTATTATCAGCAATATTTCAAAATTGTTACATTTAATTAATTGTAAATCAAATTAATAATTTAAAATACTGATATTGAACAATATGCTTGTTTGGAAAAAATTTGAAAAATATTCGAATTTTTTTTTTTCAGAAAAGTTTTCGAATTTTGTAGTTCTCAAAAAAGTCGATTATATTTTCGATTATCACTGTTGTCCGGTAAAAGAATTTTGATTAGATTGAAAAAAGAGGAGCCA
>JACDZH010000154.1 GCA_013426815.1 Paludibacter sp. | reverse complement strand
CGGCACCCGGAAGAGGGGGGCAAGCCCGGAAGAGGACGAGGCCCTGCGCCTGGAACTGCTGGCTGACCCCAAAGAGCGGGCCGAGCATCTGATGCTCGTTGATCTTGGCCGCAACGATGTGGGGCGGGTGGCCCGTGACGGCAGTGTCGAGGTCAAGGATCTGCTGGTGGTGGAAAAATACAGTCATGTGATGCATCTGGTGTCCGGGGTACACGGCCTTATTGGCGAGGGAAAGGATCAATTCGATGTGATGGATGCCTGTTTCCCGGCGGGTACGGTGAGCGGTGCGCCGAAAATCCGGGCCATGGAGATCATTGAAGAGCTGGAACCCGAGCGGCGCGGGCCCTATGCCGGGGCTGTGGGCTATTTCGGTTTTTCCGGCAATATGGATTTCTGTATCACCATCCGGACCTTTGTCATGCAGGGGCAGGATCTGTGGATTCAGGCCGGAGCGGGAATCGTCTATGATTCCGATCCGGACAAGGAACTGGAAGAGACTGTTAATAAATCCATGGGGTTGCGCCGGGCGGTGGAGCTTGCGGAAATGGGATTTTAGAGACCGTTGCTCTCCGAGCAAGGTCTCTTTCTTGCTCGGAGAGCCTACGGACTCTTATGCCGCACTCCGGAATCAGCAATCTTTACCGCTGTTTCCGGATGCGGCGTCTGGCAATGTAGCGGGCTGGCGCCAGAATCGTTTTTTGTTCCCCCCTGCTCATTGACTCTTGGTTTCCGTTTACCAAGGCAAGAAATTATAGATATTTATGGAACTACACTGAGAACGCTTTTTATGATACCAAGTTTATTGATATTATGTGTTGGACGAGTGGTATCAGGCTAGAATTAAAGCTAATTGCCTGTTTTTTGTTGGCTCATGTTTTGAGATGGCATAGATATCGAGAAACTATATATTAACTTGTTGTGCACAAGGAGATGATAATGTCTTGGAAACAAGAAGCATCAGTCATTACTCAAAAGGGTAAAGATTATTGGCGTACTTGGTTTCTAGATGAATGCGAAAAAAACCAATTGTTTGGCCTTAATGAAAAGCATCTACCTCTTGTAATGAAAGATATACCTGGCATTCAAAAGGCATACAGAGAAGGCACAGAAATTTTTCTAGAAGATGCTCCTTACTTCAATAAAACCAAAACACATCACAGAATATGTGGCCCTTATTTGGTAAAAGAGTCAGTTGTAGCTCCAGAAGATCAAATTATTTATGAAGTTAACGGCAAAGTCATTATTTATAAAGCAAAGTCACCATCAAGTGGTCCTTGGCACGACAAATCCTATGTTCGAAGAATTGTTGATGGTGTTGATATAAAGTTTAAACAAATTGCCCGAGAGTTCAGTTGGTTTCCATATCGTTTCTCAATTAAAAAGTCTCCAAAATACAAAGTTCATCATATAAGGCATGAGCATGAGTGCTGGCTATGCCTCAGATAATATAAGAATAATTGCACAACAAAGCGTTTCTGCGGACCCGCAAACAGCGCGGTCCGCAGAACTTCACGTTGGCATCGGGCAGACTCACATTGATGTCACATATAAAATATGATTGGGGGCGTTATGAGTACAAAAACCGCAGATATTCTAAGTCTGAGTGTTGAGGAGCGCATTCAATTGGTCGAAGACATATGGGACAGCATTACTGTTGTTCCAGAGGCCGTTTCACTCAGCGAAGAACAGAAAAGGGAACTGGATCACCGACTGGAACCGTATCACCGGAATCCCGATGCAGGGTCTCCATGGATCGAAGTTAAGGGAAGAATTCGGAACCTGTCGGGATTATGAAGAAACCAGTGATCGTCAGAGAGGAAGCAGAAGCCGATCTGACCGAGGCATACCAGTGGTATGAACAACAAGTACGAGGATTGGGCGGGAAGTTTCTCTTGTGCGTAGATGCTGTAATGACTTCAATCGAAAGGAATCCTCATCTTTATCCTGTTGTCCACAAAGGCGTTATTCGGCGTGCCCTCACCAAGTGCTTCCCCTATGGGGTTTTTTTTGTTGAGGGAGAGCGAAGCGTCTCCGTCATTGCGGTGGCCCACGCGAAGCGGAACCCTCGAGTTTGGCAAGAACGGAGCTGACATCACGCATGCAGAGAAATTTGCCAACCAAACGCTCCATCAGACGCCTGAAAGTCTGAAAATGATGAAGTTCTCGGTGTTGCCAGAATGTTACGAGAGTATGGATTCAAAAAACAGATACACTCTACATTGCAAGCTCCATCCATGCTGGGACAGATAACTTTTTAACAACGGATGATGGAATCTTGAAAATGTCTCCACCTATCCAGGAGATACAGGTTGCCGATCCAATTGAGTTCATTAAAAAAGTGTTGACACGACAACATTGGTTTTTCCCCCAACGCAAGAAATTAACATATTTATAGAGCTTACTTACCATTAATTCGCCTTACTTCCTCTATTCCAACGGCTTCGATTATGCTGGTCATTATTGATAATTACGATTCGTTTACCTATAATATTGTTCAGACCATTGCCGGGAACAGCGTCGCCATGGGGCAGAAGGCAGAGATCAAGGTCTTTCGCAATGACAAGATCACCCTGGCGGAGATCGAGGCCTTGCGCCCGGATCGATTGCTGATCTCTCCCGGCCCCTGTGATCCGATTCAGGCGGGGATCTCCATTGCTTCCATCCGCCATTTTGCCGGCAAGATTCCCATCCTTGGCGTCTGCCTTGGCCATCAGTCCATGGGCGAGGCCTTTGGCGGGGCGACGGTGCGGGCCCGGCGCATCATGCATGGCAAGACCTCGCCCATCCACCATGACGGCAAGGGGGTTTTCACTTCTCTGCCCAACCCCTTTGATGGCATGCGCTATCACTCCCTGGTGGTGGAAGAGGCCACCCTGCCCGACTGCCTGGAAATCAGCGCCCGCACCGATGAGGGCGAGCTGATGGGGCTGCGGCACAAGACCCTGGCCATTGAGGGTGTGCAGTTCCACCCGGAATCCATCATGACTCCGGCGGGGATTACTCTGCTTCAGAATTTTATGAGTCCTGATTATCTTACGTTGTTGAATCATTGACTGGAGCGGATCGAAAAATGGATATCAAACAGGCGATCAGCAAGGTCGTGACCGGTCAGGATCTTGCTGAAAATGAAATGATTGAGGTCATGGATGAGATCATGGGCGGAGCGGCAACCGCGGCTCAGATTGGTTCTTTTATCACAGCCCTGCGCATGAAAGGCGAAACCGTGTCGGAGATTACCGGGGCGGTGCGGGTCATGCGGCACAAGGCGACTCCCATTGTCACCGGCATTGACCTGGCGCATGGCGGAATTCTTGTGGATACCTGCGGCACCGGCGGGGACAGTTCCGGCACCTTTAATGTTTCCACCACCTCAGCCTTTGTTGTGGCCGGCGCCGGCGTGGCAGTGGCCAAGCATGGCAACCGTTCCGTCTCCAGTCATTGCGGCAGTGCCGATGTCCTTGAGGCTGCCGGGGTTTCCCTGAATCTGAGCCCGGAGCAGATTGGCCGTTGTGTGCGGGAAGTTGGTATCGGATTCCTGTTTGCCCCGGCGCTGCATGGGGCGATGAAACATGCCATCGGGCCGCGCCGGGAAATCGGCATCAGGACCATCTTTAATATCCTTGGCCCTCTGACCAATCCTGCCGGCGCCAACGTCCAGGTTCTGGGGGTCTTCGCCGCAGAATTGACCGAACCATTGGCCGAGGTTCTGGGCCGGCTGGGTTCCCGGCGGGCCCTGGTGGTGCATGGAGAGGGGAATCTGGACGAGTTGACCGTCACCGGCAGCACCAGGATTTCCGAGTTGAATCATGGCAAGGTGAACACCTATACCATTACCCCGGAACAACTTGGATTGCCCCGAGCCCTGCTCGCTGATCTCAAGGGCGGGATGACCGGCGAGGAGGCAGCCAGACAGATGCGGGCGATTCTGGAAGGAGAGCCCGGCCCCAAACGGGATATGCTGCTTGTCAACAGCGGCGCAGCCCTGATGGCTGCCGGGGTCGCGCCGGATTTGCGGGCAGGGGTGGCCAGGGCGGCAGAGATCATCGACTCGGGCAAGGCCATCGCCAGACTTGATCAGCTGGTGGCCTTCTGCGGTGCCTTGCAATAAGTCCATGAGATTGCCTATCTGTTTGAAATAAAGAGTTATTTTATTTGAGTTATTGCCATGATTCTAGATCGCATAGTTGCCAGAAAGAAAGAAGAGGTCAGCCTCCTGAAGGCCAGCGGGATTCATCTTCCGCGCCAGTTTGCCGACAGGCCCATTGATCCGCCTCGCGGTTTCCGGCAGGCCCTCATCGATTATCCCGGCGTCGCCATCATTGCCGAGGTCAAAAAGGCCTCGCCCTCCAAAGGGGTGATCTGCCCTGATTTTGATCCGGTGGCCATTGCCAGGGCCTATGAAGATGACGGGGCCCAGGCCGTATCGGTGTTGACCGATGAGCAGTTTTTCCAGGGCAGCCTGCTCTATCTCCTACAGGTTCGGGAAGAGGTGCAGCTGCCGGTGTTGCGCAAGGAGTTTATCATTGATCCAATCCAGATTGAGGAAGCCCATATCCATGGAGCTGACGCCATTCTGCTGATGGCCTCCATTCTTGATCCGCAGCAGTTGCGGGATTTTCAGGCCTGCGCCCGGGAGTTCGGCATGGATGCCCTGGTGGAAGTGCATGATGAGCGGGAGCTTGAGGTGGTGCTTGCCTCCGGCGCCACCCTGATCGGGGTGAACAACCGCAACCTCAAGGATTTTTCCATGGATATTGAGACCACCTTTCGTCTGAAGAAGCTCATTCCTGACGGTATTCCGGTGGTTGGCGAGTCTGGCCTGAAGACCAGGGCTGATCTTCAGCGCCTTCAGGAGGAGGGGATTACCGCCGCCCTGATTGGCGAGACACTGATGCGGGGCAGTTCCGGCGGCAACACCTTGCGCGGTTTGCGCGGTATTTGAGTTGCTGTTTTTTTTATTATCTGTAACTATTCAACACAATAGGGGTAGGTCGGGTTTTAACCCGACAGCAGGGGCAACATGGCAAGTCCGGCGTCGGGTTGAAACCCGACCTACACGCATAACATCTTCTGTTGTTTTGTTTTTTTATCTGGGTATGAAATCAAGCTGAATAATTACTATTATCTTGACAGGAGAGAGTATGGCTGCAAGAACGCGGGTGAAGATGTGTGGAATCACCAATCGTTACGACGCCGAAGAGGGTGTACGGGCCGGGGTTGATGCCCTGGGGTTTATCTTTGTGGAAGAAAGCCCACGGTATATTTTACCGGAAGATGCGCGGGAGATCATTTTTGAATTGCCTCCCTTTGTTGACTGTGTGGGCGTCTTTGTTGACCGTGACCCCGTGGAAGTCGAAGAAATCATTGCCTATTGCGGGCTTTCCTATGCCCAGCTGCATGGCAGTGAAGAGCCGAAGTACTGTGAGCGTCTGGCTCGTTCTTCCGCGCCCTGCAAGGTGATCAAGGCCTTTCGGGTGAGCGGGGATTCGCGGGCGGATCTGGTTTCCCCCTATGAAGAGGTGGCCCAGGGTGTTTTGCTGGATACCTACAGCAAGGGGATGGCAGGAGGGACCGGACTGGTCTTTGACTGGACGATTATCAGCAGCCTGAACCTGCGCTTACCCCTGATTCTGGCCGGCGGGATCGGGCCCGAGAATGTGCGGGAGGCGATTGATCTGGTGCGGCCTTTTGCCATTGATGTCAATTCCGGGGTGGAGCGGGCCCCGGGTCAGAAAGATTACGCCAGACTGCATGCCCTGATGGAGCAGGTCAGGCTGGCTGACCAGGGAGTGCGACAGGAGGGCTGATGTGTTCCCAGCCCCCTTTCTCATTGCTTCAGAGCTTCTTTTTTCACCGCATTTTTTTCCCGCTCTTCCATCTCGTAAAAATCCTGTAAACGCTGCCGGTAAAACATTCCCGCAGGCCCCGTTGTATGCGGGACGTAGGGCTGAAGTCCTTTATTGCCGGAGAGGGCAGGGACGGCGTCAAAGCGGACCCGGTGATTTTCATCAATCCATGAAAGATGAAGGTCAAGGATTGGCCGCATCACAAAGATTTTCCCCTTCTCATCCCGTCCAAGCTGTACCGTCTCCCAGCGGCGCATGGTATAGCCTTGATGCCATATTCCTTTCTTGGGCTCTCCGCTGATCTTGTCGGCCATGGTTGGCGGCAGGGTGGTGGAGGTGTCCGGGCTCTGGTTATGGGAGAGAATCTGCTCCACCTCCCAGCTTCCCTGGGTTGTCAGCCGCCAGAAGGTGTCCTGCTCACTGGTGTCATTGCGAAGCAGGTGGGTGCCGATATCATTGAAGGCCCACTGGGCATGGCAAACCTGGCAGTCCATGGAGTCCCGATAGGCGGTATGGGCCGGGTGCCGCATCACAGGGATTGCGTGGCGCATCCTGTCTCCCCTGGACTGGAGGAAGTATTGGCCGGTTTCCACGGTCACATTGGAGGGCAGGGCCTTTTCCAGGCTCTGCTGGAGATGGCAATCCTGACAGCGGATGGGATGTGAGGATGGGTGGTTCATAAGCTCGGCGCCGTTATGGCAGTCGATGCAGATCATCCCCTTCTGCTGGTGGATGTCCGGGACCAGTTGATGGTATTCAACCCCATAGGGGCGAATCGGCGGTTTATCGGCGGATGCCCGGGTGAAGTAGGGGGTCCGGTATTCTTCGTTGAAGTCATGCTCAAAACGGCCATGATAATCGGCACCCACCCAGTTTCCGTAGTGACATTGCAGGCATTGCTTGTCGGTGGGGGCAGCCAGGAAAGTATGGGTGACCGGCGCGCCGTCGCTAAAGTCAAGGTGACAGGCCGCGCACCCGGTGCCGTGCCCCACAAGGGGATAGGGATCGCCGCTGGAGTAGGGATGGCAGCGCAGACAACGCCGGCGCAAGAGGTCGTCCGCCAGTTGCAGGGGCGATTCCGGAACCTCGTGAATGGGGACCTGGGTGAGGTTGTCGAGAGGTGCCAGGGCGCCAAAGGCCTTTCGCGTCAGATTGATCTTGCCGGCCAGGGTGAAATGAATGGATTGGGCAACCCCTGCTGTCTGGTCCGGATGACAGCGCCCGCAGACCTTGGCCATGGATGTCGGATGGGCGGGCCGGGTGATAAGATCAAGATGGGCCGTCTGCTTGTCGTTGCTGGTGTCGTTGCCGCCATGACAGTTTGAACAGGAAAAGTCGTGGGCCTTGTCTTGATGCACCGGGTGACAATGTCTGCATCCATTATGCTCAGGCGGAACAGCGACAGTTTCCTTGGCGGCGGCATCCTCGGGTGGTGCCGAAGGCGGGGGCATCTCGGAACAGGCCGCCAGCCAGAGAGAAGAAAGAATAAAGAGGAAAAGATAGGGCATAATGAGAAGAGGAATTCCTGCGCTGCAAACTGAAGTTTCATGGGGGCTGCATTGATCCAATCTTGACACAGTACCATAAAATTGATAGTTAGTGGATCAACTTTCTCCTCGTCCACCATAAAGCCGACATAGCTCAGTTGGTAGAGCAACTGATTCGTAATCAGTAGGTCTGCGGTTCGACTCCGCATGTCGGCTCCAATAAATCAAGCACGTATCGTTTATTCGGTGGGTGCTTTTTTGCTTGCAAGTTCCTTAGGTAACACATGGGTAACACTTGGGGGGAGTCAATTTTTTGGTAGCGTAGAAAAAGAGAGACCTTGACGATGTAAGAGTAAAAAAGCCCTCCCCTTTATGGTAAGAATAGTTTTGGCGAACCAACCATAATCAAGGAGGGCAATATGGGATTTCTCCCACAGTGCGAAGGTATCATTGTTGATTTTGAATGTCAATTTAAGGTGCAATTAATACTACTCCGACATATATTCTATTAACATCTTAAAATGAGCACCAAAAG
>JACDZH010000153.1 GCA_013426815.1 Paludibacter sp. | reverse complement strand
AAGAGAAAATTTTACCAAACTTACAAGCCGACTCTTTAAGTTAATGACATTGAGGTGCGTGTGCTGTATTTGTATGGATAAAGAAGAAGAGAGGGGCTGAGCGCTTTTGCGCAGACCCTCTCGACTGACGGGTTGGGAATCATAACTTGGCGTATGTGCGATTTGACCATTCACTGAATCGGTTCCATTCAACCGACCGGTCATGCTCCTTCAGCTTTGAGTTGGCGAAATTCACAAACTCATAAATGAGGCCAGCAAGTTCATTGCCTTGAGCATTCACCAATTCGAGGTGAGACTGGACGTCCTTCAATACTGGCGAGGCGGCCTCGACAAATTGACGACCTACGTACTCCTTCGGCTCGAATGAAGGAGAATGCTTGTTTGCTAACTGGCAGGCTATGTAAAGCGGTATGTCGGACTCAGGCATATTGAAGTATCGAGCAGCACCCCCCATCCGAGAAAAATAATCTCCAAGCGCCCAGAATGCCTTGGTGATTTCGTTTGAACTATTCGACATATAAACCCCTTACGAGTCAGATGCCCAACGTTGAAAATAAGCGGCGCGGTTTTTTTGCGTCCGCTTGATTTTTTTTAATCAAAAGCCTATTCATCACGACGCTTTAGGAGCTTGTAGATATCCACCTTGGTCTGTTTACAACGGCGAAGGCTGAAATCAGCGGCCTCGATAGAAACCCAACTGTCTGGTTTGATATAGAAGTCAAGTCCACGACCAATTTTCACTATCCAGCCGTTATCGAATCGAATTTCACGATCGTGAAGAGTGGATTCTCTTTGCCAGGTGAAAGCGATACCTCTGCAGTCTAAATCCCGTTTCAGAGTTTCCAAGCGACTGTCTGCGTCATCGGTGTCTTCTCCATTTTGTTTTCCTGAAATAAGTTCGATCTTGGTCACGCTCTGGCATCGTATAGCCAGAGCGCAAAAACGCGAAAAATTGTCCACCTGGTGGGGTAGACGGATATATGGGTCTTCAACTAAGATAGTTTTTGCACTGTCTATGTAAGGTCGGAAAATGCGCTCGTAGGTAAATCCAGTAGCGTTTTCCGGAATTTCATAGTGCTGTTCCTGGAGGGTCACGATTGGCACACCGTGGACATCGGATTCAGAGAGTATTTCAGAAGCACCCAAGTTCGTATGCAATTGCGTTCCCGCAATTTTCGGTAAATGAGACACGGCCTCAGGATTGGCTGCGAAGTTGCGCATCAGTGCGACCATCTTTGTCAAATAGGCGGCGACGTGCTCCTTCTGGCCTTCGGCAGCAACTTGAAGTGAAGATTCGATGGCCTCTAATCGCTGCCGTATCACGCCCTCCGAAGCCTCTCTGATCTTGGGGCCAACCGATTCGGCATTTTTCAGAATAGCACCTGCAAATTCCCGAATTCTGATATCTAGGTGAGAGCGCAATGCGTCAGTCATGATCTTTCGGATCTCATTGTAAAACCGTGACACTTCTTCGGCCTGCTTAAGAGTGGTGCCTCTTCCGAGAACATCCGAAACTTTTCTTCTGGCAGCATCCAAACGCTCCTGGACCTCCTCTGTCACGAAATCATCAAGTTTAGAAACAATTCCATCTCGTTCACTCTCACCAAGAGACTGGAACTTTCGGCGAAGCCCGTCAAATAGTGGCGTTTGTGCTCCAGCGAGAGCAATAGGTTCCATTCCAGATAGATTGTGCTCTGTTTCTAGGCCTGCCAATTCTGATTGCAATTGGGAGAGTCTGTTCTCTGCCTGCGTCATAAAACTATCGAGATGGCTGCGTAATTCATTTAAAACAACTTCGACCTTTGGAAAAACTCGGTCGGCCGCTTTGGCCTGCAAGTCAGAAAGGGTTCCCCACCTTCCATAGCGCCGCGTCTTCCAATGTTTCACGAGATCGGCCTTTTCAAGATCGTATAGCACCTCTTTCGCTTGCATGGCGATCACGTCGAGGTGCAAAGGGAGCGTCTTGAATGTGGCCTCCTGGTCTGTGACCAGGAGGCCAAGACTTTCCCCCGAGCATTCTCCAAAGGCGTCGAACTTCTGCCCAAGCGCCAACCGGATTGATTCAATTTCCTCACGTACCTTGGCGGGGTCGAATTCTCTTTCCAGAGTGTTCAACCGCTCCCCAAAACCACGTTGAAGTTGTTCGAGCGCAATTTTCAACCGGTCGTTCAGAATGGATCGGGCTTGCTCAAAGCGATAACTGGTTGAAAGGACTCGGTATAGCCCATCTCTAACTGCATCAATACCACCCTCTTCCATCTTACCATCATCATGGTACTTGGTGGAGACCAAGTGGACAGGGACATTGTCCAATTGCTCGATAAAGTAGTAACCCTCGTCATCTGTAAGTTGATTTGACTGTAGCAGTTCATCTAGAGTAGTTTTAGATTCAGCCTTGACACGATTGGACTCTCTAAGCCTGAAAGCCGAAAATGTGGGTGGATCATCATCATTGTCCTGTGCATCTCGCACCGCATTATCAAATGTTTCGTCGCACTTTGTGACAATCAATTGCAAGTGCTTTATTTGGCGGCGCCGTAATTGACGCACAATGAATTCTTTGTCGCTCTGGCTGTAGGATGCACCGCTAACTGTCAGAAAGAGGATTGCGTCAACTCCTTGGACGACCTCCTCCGTGAGCAGAACCCTGAAGTGCTCCGTATCGTCGAGTCCGGGCGTGTCGATTAGCTCAATCTGATCGCGCAAAATAGGAATCGGAGCATAAATGGTGAGCTTGTTTACGAGATAATGCATCGGCTCTTGGCTGGAAGTGAATTTCTTAATTTCAGCGAGGAATGCCTTTTTCCCGTCGCGGGTTTCCCACTTTTCTGCTTTGATTTCGTGAGTTTTTCCTCCTGAATGCACCCACTGCTGAACCAGAGCGTCCAAGTCTGTCGGTTTCCTTGGAACTTCGCGCCCTTCTTTATCTTTCCGAAGAGGACGATTATTGAAGTCAATGAAACGGTCGTAACGTTTGACTTCTGGATTTTTTGGATCATCAGCGTGGTCTTCTTTGAGGCGCTGCCACTCCTCAGCGCACACCAACTCAACCTCTGCTCGGGTCGTGGTGTCGTAACGAAAGATGGAAATGGCCGCCGTCTCGGGGCTGGTGTCTACCCCGGCAAGTCTTTCACCTGTCAACTTATTGACAAACGCAGATTTGCCGACTTTGAACCTCCCGACGACAGCAACCCTGTATCGATCAGGAATGTTCGCCTGCTCTAAGGCGTCAGCGAGTATTGTGACCTGAGCATCAATGAATGATCTATATACTGGAAGCTCCTCGTGCCGGACTTCCTGCAATTGGCTCTTCAGTAATAGTATGCGGTCGCGGGCTTCGTGTAGTTCGTGGATCAGCAACATGCTCATGGCTATAGTCACTCCTTTGTTAATTGCTAACAAGTAATTATGCGGATCTGCCTATCATTCTGACTTTCATGGAATGCCGGATGTTATCCTCTGCCGACAAACTCACGTTCTTTGCCTTGTCAGCCTGAGAAACTTTAGTAATGTACCGATATTTCTTAAAATGATCTTGAAAATATTTGCTTTTCTGTGGGAAGCAAGAGTCAAGACCTGACTTCAAACACCTTTTTTCCTAATTTTATTCATCGTCATAAAAACAAAAGCTGATTCATTCAAACACAGGTGAAATATTTTTAACAGGAACTTTTAGGGAAAGAATTAAAAAGAAGCCTGTGGCAAGAATCAAATAATGGCAGGTAAGCAGAAAGAAGAGACATCCTGAGATTGCCAAGTCTGCTTAAGATTGATTTGTAGAATTGGCAGATCGAGTTTGAGTTTCTACAATTTAAGGGGATTGAACCAGTCCAGGAATGTACCGGTTGACTATTCCGCTTCCGGCTGAATAATGGCGCTGTCGTGATATTGACTTGTACCTGTATTTCCCAGATTCATAGAACCGGCATAGAGTCAAACAAAAAAGCACCTACCGAGAAGCTCGATAGGTGCTTGATTTTATTGGTGGGCCGTCCCGGACTCGAACCGGGAACCTGCTGATTAAGAGTCAGATGGTTAATGAAATATCTAAAAATACCTATAAATATTTATCACGCCTTATCAAGCTGTTATCCTTGACATTCGCTTCCTGTCGTTGTATCTATTAGTCTTAAACAGTCCCATTATTACCTGATTTCATCTAACCGGCATCTAACCGTTAGATGGAGTCCACATTAACCAGGAGGGGATAGAGCCATGAGCATGGAAAATAAAATCAACTTCACAGATGAACGTCTTGGCAAAATTAAACCGGCCCCGGCTGGCAAGCGGAACTATTATTATGACCTGGCCACTTCCGGCCTGATGCTGTCAGTAACTGCCAAGGGCACCAAGACATTCATGTTTCAAGCATGGAACAAGATCAAGTGTCGATCAGTCACGACAACAATAGGTCGCTATGGTGACGGCATGTCACTGGATGAGGCAAGGATTGAGGCGGCAATACTGAAAGTCTCGGTTAATGCTGGCAACGATCCGCAAGCAGATAAGCAAGAAAAACGCGACACCCTGACCGTGGCGGAGATCCTTGACCGCTACGTTACCGAGCACTCAATCCCGCATAAGCGATCAACACGGGATGACCAGGCGGCTATTCGCCTGCACCTCAAGCCAACATTCGGTACCAAGCGCGTGGACGAGATCACACCCGAAGCTGTACGAGCCTGGCATAACAGCATGTCAAAGAAACTGAAACCGGCATCCGCTAACCGTTATCTGGCCCTGCTGCGATCCGTTTACAATACCATGCTGCCAGACTTACCGAATCCATGCAGAGCCACCAAGATGTTTCAGGAATATTCCAGGGACAGATTCTTGCAGCCAGAAGAGCTTGAAAGATTCTTTCAGGCCATCGAGGATGAACGCGCCACCGGGAACCCGGACATGGCCGATTATATGCTGCTGAGCGTATTCATTGGCGCAAGGAAGTCTAACGTGCTGGCGATGCAGTGGAAGGACGTTGATTTCAGCCGGGAACAGTGGCGCATTGCCGGGGAGGATTCAAAGAACAAGAGCATCATGCTTGTTCCTCTGGTGGGTGAAGTCCTTGAGATATTGACCAGGCGGCGGCTGACCGCTTCCAGTGTATTCGTGTTCCCGAGTCACGGCAAGACCGGCCACCTGGTAGAGCCCAAGAGCGCATGGGCAAGGTTAAAGAAACGGGCTGGCCTTGAGGATGTACGTCTTCACGATCTGCGGCGAACCATGGGCAGTTACCAGACTATAGGCGGCGCATCAACGGCCATTGTCGGTAAGACCCTGGGACACAAGAACCCGGCAAGCACGGCGGTCTATGCAAGGATGACCCTTGACCCTGTTCGTGAAGCCATGGAAAAGGCGGTTGCGCTGATGAAGACACCGGTTGAAAAGAAGGTGGTGAATCTCACCGGCGGGAAATAACCATCTTGTTCTATACTAATAAGTGGTATATATTATGACATGGAAAGTGAAGTTTACCGGCAAGGCCCAAAAGCAGAAAGAGAAGCTGCCTGTCAAGGTTCAGCTCATTCTTTATGACCTGGCAAGGGACATTGAAATGTCTGGCCCTGTTCGTGGTGACTGGCCTAATTATTCCAAGCTGTCTGATTCAGAGCATCATTGCCATTTAAAAAAAGGAAACCCGACCTATGTGGCCGTATGGCGGGAAGTAAAAAACGAAATTCGATTGATAGAGGTGATTTATGCCGGTAGCCATGAAAAAGCCCCATACTGAAGAAGATATGGTAACAATCCGCTTGCGTGTTCGCCGTGGCAATGCGTCAAAGATCAAGTCTTATGCCTATTCTGTTGAGAGTGAAGGGGAGCCGACGTTTACCCTGGAAGAGGTCTTTCCTGAGCTGGCAGGCAAGGAAAAACAGGTTTATCTGCGTGGCATCCGCTACCGGGAAGACCTTACCCAGAAACAGCTTGCAGACCTGGCAGGGATTCCACAACGGCATATTTCCGAAATGGAGAATGGTAAGCGGACTATCGGCAAGGAGAATGCCAAGAAGCTGGCCAAGGTGCTGAACGCTGATTATCGGATGTTTTTGTAATATTTTTCAAACTGGATAGGTTGATCCCCGAAAAGCCGTTACCTTGACGGCCTGCCGTTCACAACCGCATATTGCATTGAAAAGCAATCCTGACCATGCGCTGCAAATGCTAAAAATCGTTGAGTAATGAATTTATAAAAGGTTTCTTGCATATAGAACCACTTGATGTTGCGTATAAAAAGACATAGCAATACAATAAAATACGATTATTCCTTCCGTAAAGAATTACATAATAGTAAAATGCGCGCATCAAGACAAAAGAGCCTTGAAAAGCCGAACCCCCAATACCTTCAGCCTCGCGAGCAAAGATGGTACCAGGGGTTCACTTACATCCAAAGGTTTTATCCATTGGATCTGTCTATTTTTTACACGGAAAAAAAGTTGGTGTCTACATTTTTTTCGCGTAAAGATTCCTCCGATGGATAAAGCCACCACGCCATATATTGGCAAAGGAGCTTTTCCATGCCTGTACCCACCTCTCAAGTTTTTACCCCTGAAAACACCCCACAAAGCACCCCGCTAGCGATGACCGATATTGAGGCGGCGGTCTTGCTTAATCTTTCCGTGCATACGCTTAGAAAGATGCGTACAAAAGGCACCGGCCCCGCTTATTTGAAGATGGGAAAAACTTGCCGTTATCGCCACCAAGACCTCAAGGATTATCTGGAAAAGTCGGTTGTTTCTCGCTAATGGAGAAAAAAAAAGGGGCTCCCCCTGAATCGGCTGGCAGCCTGGGAACCCCTTCAAACTTCGAGCAGAATAATACCATTTTTTTCAGAAAAATTCAAGGCTTAGTCCACTTTCTGGTAGGAACAGGCGCGGTTTTTTGGCTATGTCTGGCCCTTGCCATTCTTGGAGGACTTCTCACATGATCCTTGTCGATGCAGCAATAACTCTTTTAAACAATCGCTTCTCGGTTATTCCATGCGGCCCGGATAAGAAATGCAGTCTGAACTCATGGAAGCCCTTCCAGTCCGAACTGATGACCGTGGCAGCAGCCCGTAAATGTTTTGCCAATGCTGAACGGTTGGCAATCATTGGCGGCGCGGTCTCTGGAAATCTGGAATGTCTGGACTTAGACGATCCGGAAACCTACTAGCCATTTCTTGACCTTCTGGAAATGTGCGCCCCTGGGCTACCTGCAAGGCTGCTGAAGCGATCCACACCGTCCGGCGGCTATCACATTGTTTACCGAAGCACTGAACCAGTGGCGGGGAATTTACAGCTTGCTATGAAGCCGACTGTTAACGCTGATGGCAAGCCCGGACTTGAGGTTAGAATCGAAACCCGAGGCGAGGGCGGGTATTTCCTCTCGCCACCGAGCCCCGGTTACAAAGTCCTCCAGGGGTCAATGAAGGATTGCCCGACGATCACCCCTGAAGAGTTGCGGGCGATTCACCAGACGGCCCGAGCCTTTGATCTGAGGCAATCAACCGGCGGCACCAAGACCACACCGGCAAAAGATAACGCCAATGCACCAGGTACTCGGTTCAATGAGGCGCATACTGTTGCCGATATACTTGTCGAACATGGTTGGAAGGAAGCCCGCCGAACATCGGTAGGCATGGGATGGACAAGGCCTGGTAAAGATTCTGGAACCAGCGGAGTGCTGCTTGATGATACGGGAAATTTCTTCGTCCACAGCACCAATGCTCACCCACTGGAACCTCTTGAGTCATACGGGCCCTTCGGTCTCTTCACCATGTACAACCATGCAGGCGATTACTCAGCGGCGGCGCGGGCGCTTGCAGGGGCAGCACCTAAGGCCAGCTCCATTGTGGAATGGGAGCCAACGACACCGGAATGGCCGGTCATGGATCAAAGAGC
>JACDZH010000501.1 GCA_013426815.1 Paludibacter sp. | reverse complement strand
TATTAGACATTATTTCGATTAATATTATTTATCGCCCCTATTCAGCGTAATTCGAAAATCATGTAGTCCGCAAGCCAGTTCCATGACTAGATCATTAAAACCAAACTTGTGGCATTTAAAGCGATCTTTGACAATACGACATCTTTTAACACCTCCAATAGCATGATCTACAGAACTCAAAATGAAGAAATAGAATGATTTGATTTCTTCTGATCTTCTGAAAGTTCAATGCCTTTTGGTTTTTTTTGTTGGCATCATCACTTTTGAATTCTAAGGATTATACACAAAGAAGACTTTATCTTGCCACAATGTAATACTAGAAGGGAATTGTATCGGTTGATTATCAAATATTTCTATATCGTGCTTACTACCTTTACAAGTCCTACTGAGCCATAAAACAGATCTTTCGGGTGTGGTCAACACGTTATTTTTCACGGTATGAGTTTTTTTACCGCTATTGCAGGCTTTTTTGAAAGTCGCTTGCTTGTGGTCGTTCAACTCCATCGATTAGAAAATCTTTTTATGATTTCAAAACATGCAGTATATGATTCACATTGCGCTCAGGGAGTTCACCTAAGCACTTCAAAGTCTTACACAAAAGAACTGCCTATAAGTGTATCAATGGATTGGTTTGTGCTTGAGTCATACCAAAACTAACTACGTGATGCTATTGCAAAGGATTGGTTTTTAAATAAATCAACAAGAACATTAACTTGTTGGACATCTTTGGTAGGACGGTATCTTTTCTTGTATTAGTTCGCCGCTGCCGTAATTCTCCATCTAAAGTAAAATGATCATTTACTGGTCCCATTCTGTTTAAAAATGTGGAAGAAAAAAAAATGGAATCATTTAAATTCAATACTATTATACTCAGAAACTGAACTGTTTACTTTTTAATCTTGTCGTATTGCATTATTCATATCATTTAAAAATATGAATACCTAACGTAAAATGTTTATGAATATTGTTGATAAACAAGCATATAATAAATTAATTCAAATAA
>JACDZH010000500.1 GCA_013426815.1 Paludibacter sp. | reverse complement strand
TTTCTAATTTTAAAATAATGTATCAATGATTTTATAACTTATATAATGTCTATTGACGAAAATAATACAATTTTAAAAAAGGAAAATGCTAAAACTTTTTTGGAGACTAATCCGATTTTTGACATGCATATTCAGAAAATTATTCTTCCCAATGAATATGATGAAAATCATTTTGAATTAAATCCTTTAATTAAACTAAATGCTATTTCCGTTCAGTACAACGAAAAAAAAGTGCTGAACAAGGTGAATTGGACAATAAATAGTGGGGAGTTTTGGCAACTAGTAGGACCCAATGGTTGTGGTAAAAGCACTTTAATATCAATCATCTGTGGCGATAATCCTCAAGGATACGGGCAGGATTTGATACTTTTTGGGAAAAAGAAAGGTTCTGGCGAGTCAATTTGGGATATCAAACGTCAGATTGGATATTTCACTCGTGCAATGATTGCACAATTTAAACATGTCGATACAGTAGAGAATATGATAGTTTCAGGATTATTTGATACGATTGGACTTTACACTAAACCATCTGAAATGCAGTATGATATAGCAAAAAGTTGGATAGAAATGATGGGTGTAGGATTTAGAAATAAAACTTTTCCTCATCTCTCGGTTGGACAGCAGCGAATGGTAATGGTAGCACGAGCCATGGTGAAACATCCTCCTTTACTTATATTGGACGAACCAACTATAGAATTGGACGATGAAAACAGTATACTTTTTATTGAAATGATAAATGCCATTGTTAAAGAGAAAAAAACAGCTATTCTTTATGTTTCGCATCGGGATGAACCGAATTTAAAACCAGATAAGATATTTGAACTTTTTCCTACAAATGATGGATCAGTTGGAATTGTTAGAGAATGAATTGATTTTAAGCCACTCTGTTACCATTATCTGCATCATTTTGAGTTTTACGACTGCCATAGCTGCGTTAACAATATATGTAGGTATTCACTACTGACCGACAAATAAAACAGAAAAAAGGGAAGTTCTCATAAAGAAA
>JACDZH010000152.1 GCA_013426815.1 Paludibacter sp. | reverse complement strand
ACCAAAAGAGCGACTATTGAAAATCAAAGACTTATGTGGTCGTTAGTCAGAAGCCAACAAATGAAAAAGTTCATTGACTAACGTTGCTAACGACCAAAAGAGCGACTATTGAAAATCAAAGACTTATGTGGTCGTTAGTCAGAAGCCTAAAAAAAGGCAATAGTGCAAAACGACACGAAATAGAAAAAATCCTTATTAGTCGATTTTCTATTCGACATATTTCACAATACAAATAAATTCACTATTTTTACAAATCAGTTTAAGATATATATCACCTAAATTTGTTTATGGAAACCAAATATTTCAATTTGTCAACCAGTCTCTTGTTTTTGATACTGGCTTTAATTCTATTAATAAAACGCTCGCCCAATAAAAAGACGAATATTTTTCTTGGTGTGCTTTTCGTGTTAATTGCATTTTATACTGAGCTTGTTTACCTACATCTTGATTTTGTTCAAACTAACAACGTATTCTATCTCTCCTATTACCTCCCCCTCGATGCATTATTAATGATGTTGATGAGTCCTTGTTTCTATTTCTACGTTTTATCGTTGCTAAACCGACCAGTGAAAATTATTCATTGGAGTACGCTTTTACATTTAATACCCCTACTTCCTTGTTTGATATTTAACTTGATATTTTTTCTTAGACCTGTTGCTGACAGAGTAAACTGGTTGATACATGATTTTTATTCCGGAAGTATGGAAATGGTCATTATTAACGCAGTATTGTATTTGCAAATATTCTTTTACCTGATTATTAGCTATCAAGCTGTAAGAATTCAAAAAAAAGTATCTGTTTATATTGAGAAGAACAGTTTTAGAACCAATATTACTTGGGTCGGATCATTTTTATTAGTCAATATCATAGTTGCACTCATATCATTTCCTGTCTGTTTTTTTATACATAATGAACAAACTAACATACTCATAGGACAGACAGCCATGAATATTGATTTTATTTTTCTGTTTGTCATTACAGCTCTTAAAATTGGCTATATGGATACTGAAAAAATGGAAGAAAAGAAAATTTCGTATCAAATTAACGAAACTCAGTCTGCGAGTTACTGGAAAACTCTTACAGTATATATGGATACATGTAAACCTTACCGGAATGAAAGATGTTCGTTACCCTCGTTAGCTTTGCAAACCAACATACCTGAATATCAGCTATCCAAATTACTCAATGCACATGGTGGAATCTCTTTTGCCGATTTTATTATTGAGTACAGACTCAAAGAAGCAGTTATTTATTTGGAAGATAGAAGCATACAACGAAAAAATATTGATACAATAGCCGTAGAATGTGGGTTTGGTTCACGTAGTTCATTTTACAGGGCTTTCAACAAAGTTTATTCTATTTCTCCCGCTGCTTATCGAAAACAATACGATTCAAATCACAACGCTTTAGAAGTTCAATAATTCTGTCAATTTTGTCCCATATTGTCCAATTTCGTAAAATGGGACAAAAATTACCTCCAACAATTTATCTGAATTCACAAACATTAACAGTATATTTAATATTTCTCATTGTGTTATGTGAATGATATTTAAGTGTCGAATATTCAATACAATAAGTGTAAAAGTAGAACGCAAACAAATCCTAATTCTCAAATTAATACTTCTCTTACATCAACAAAAATGTCCCATTTTACGAAATTTCGTTGAATGGGACATTTTTGTTGATGTAAATATATAAGTTTGTACAGATAATTTAGATTCTGAAATATTATTGCCGACTAACCGACTAATATTATTGCCGACTAACCGACTAATCATGCTTTGCTAATATATTATTTTTGAAAATAAATAGATACTGAAAGTTTCCGAATATATCAATTAACCTTACGAATGTATTCCGGACAAAAAGTTATACACACGGAAATATTCCGTATAACGTCATAAAGTTAAGAATACATAATCTGATAAAGAATACATATACGGAAAGTAAGAAAACATATTCTCAGCATAAGATTATATATTCTGAAAGTTTGAGAATATATTCCCTGAATTTTAGAATTAGTTCTCAGAACATTGCATATAGTTAGGAAAGAAAAGATAAAACTATATAAATAAGCGATTTATAACCTTTATATTTATCATTAAAATTAAAAACTATAGCTGATTACATTCCAAAAACAGATGCCGAATATAATGTTTGGCAGTTTAATCTAATTGACATTCTATCAGAAAATGCTACTGCATGGGGCATTCCTGCCGAAGTGATTACTTCATTAAAAGCTATTCAAGCTTTCTGGACTGCTGCCTATGATAAGGCAAGTAACAAACAAAACCGTACCGCAGCAGATGTGATAACGAAAAACGAAGCAGGTGATGATTTTACCAAAGCAATTCGTGATACGGTGCAACAATGGCTGGTACGTAACCCGGAAGTGACAGATGCTGACCGTGTACGAATGGGTATAACCGTACGCTCCAATAGCCACACGCCAGTTCCAGCTCCAGAATCTTTTCCGGTAGGATCTGTTGATTTCTCTGTACGTTTGCAGCATACCATTTCTTTTTACGACCAAGCCTCAGCACACAGTAATGCCAAGCCTGAAGGTGTAACCGGATGCGAAATTTACCTCAAAGCAGACGGCGAAGCTCCTAAAAGCGTGGAAGAAATGAATTTTCAGGGAACATGCTCTGCATCTCCTTTTGTAGTAAAGTTTGATGCTACCAAAATTGACAAAATAGCTTGGTACTGGCTTCGCTGGGTAAACCGCAAAGGTGAAACCGGACCTTGGAGTACTGTGGTGAGTGCGATGAAAGTGGGGTGAAATATAACCCTCATACAATGACTTACGAGTCATCTTAGGAGTAAAATTAGGTGTAAATGACTTTAGTAAGTAATATAAAAAAAGCAGAGAAACTTCATCAGTTAATAGTGGAGGGTAATACTGGTTCTCCCAAACAGTTGGCTAATCAACTTCAAATCGACAGAACTACATTGTATATTATGATTGATGAACTAAATGCTTTAAACCTAAAAATTTCGTATTCACGTAAATATGAAACTTTTTACTATCTGATGGATGAAAAAATAAGATTTAAATTTAAAGAAAAAAAAATAAGGTTTAACTAAATTGAAACATGGTGCGCAACATGGGACTATTTAAACTAATCTGACGTTTGCAGAAATAACGTGAAAAATTCTGTCGCAGAAACTGAAAAGCGTTACGAGTAGGAAATAAAAATCATAATAAAATGAATAATTTTAAATTAAACGATGTAAAAGAATTACAATTTGATTCAAAAGCTGTAAAAGTAAAAGAACTAGAAGAAAGAAAAGAAATGCTTGTTATTTGGAGACGTGGTGAAGGCTGGTTCCCAGGTGAATAATGGTTAATTATCTTTATAAAAGTTCTAAAAGAGCAGGCTTATACCTGCTCTTATTTTCTAACTACTATTAAATTAATTAAAATGAAAAAAATAATTAGATTTATTATTCTATGTACGTTATTTCTCTTTCCTGCTCATATCATAGCTCAAACAATTGATTTTCTCATCGTTGACTCTTTAACCAATGAACCAATTGAGAATGTATATATAAATAACCATGAAAAAGAATTTCTTTCTGTTTCAGATAAAAGTGGAGTATGCAAGATTGTTTTTCCCAGTAGTACTTTAACTACGCAACCCAAAGTTGTCAATGTATCTCATATTGGATATACAGCTAAAATAATCAAAATAACGTCTTCTATATCAAATAATTTTGTAAAGGTTTTATTAAGTCCTACCACATATGAGCTTCATGAAGTTGCAGTAATTCCTCCTAATATAGAAAATATTATTGAAAAAGCAATTGAAAACATACCCAAAAACTATCCATCCATGCAAGGTGATACATTAGCATTAGATGTAAATTTTATTTTCCTTGACAATCCAAATAGTAAGATTGCTGATTATAACGGGAAAATCGCTTTAACAAGTAATGGAAAACACCTACTAGCTTCTAAATATGCGACTGAAAGCAATTTGATAAGTGATTCTTTCTATGACTATGATAATGAAATATCTCCAAGTGGATTTTATTCAATTATTTTAATTCAGAGCCACGCCCCTATTCGTCTATCTAAAAAAATAGACTTTCATTACGATGGAATCATCACAAACCAAGGGCAGGACGCTTATAAAATATCATTTATTCGTAAAAGCAAATACAATAATACTATTGGCTATATGTTAATTAATAAAAGTGATTATGCCATAACTTATATTACTTATGAAATTGGGGAGATAGAAAAATGGATAGCTGCGATACTGAAGTCAAAAGGAATCGTTTATACAAACTTAGAAAAATATAAAGTCAGTGTATCGTATATAAAGGATATTAAAGGATATAAATTCTCAGAGGGTACCATAAATATGTTATTTAATAGAACAAAAAAAGAGAAAGTGTTGTCAAATAACACCTATAATGTATCAGTTAAAGCAAATAAAACATCCCATTTACCTAAGGGTTTAATCTACATAAAAGCTAATGAATTATTTAAAACTAAATAAAGAATACAAAGGTAATGTTGAATTTCTTTATGCAAAGATAAGTGCTAATCTGATACACTTTTTTGGCAATACTTCCTTAGATGAGCATAAAGATGTTCTTCGTTGCTATCTTTCATATAAAGAGGCAAGTTATAATCGTTTCATAAACTCCAAAAATTATGTCAATTTAATGCTGCCAAACAAATCAATTATAGATGAAATTGATAAATCAAATATAATCTACTCATATTGTATTGGAGAATATCGGATGTTACCCATTTTGTTAAACCAATATGGCTACAATATCACAATCTTAATGGAAGGGCGTGTAATGAGACAACAAACGGAGTTATTTCTTAGTTTAAAAGACAACTTAAATGATTCAAAATTATTAAAACCGAAATTGAAGTTTATTTCAAGTGACGAAAATAACGTGATTTTGAAGTTAAAATCTGATATTGCTAGTGGTTATAAAGTATTGGTTTTCATTGATGGTAATTCTGGAGTAAATAAAAACATTAAAAACCTTCTTAATCATTCTTTCTTTTCTCAAACTGTCTTTTTACATCAAGGGATATCATATTTAAGCCATTTCATTAAAACTATGCCATTAGGCGTTGTTTTGTTCTACGATGAGGAATTTACTTTTAAAGTATTTAAACATAAAGATAATTTACATTTAGACAGAATACAATTCGCCAATAAATTAACTAACGAGATATATTCAAACTTGGCAGAGTTATTAAATAATGTTGATATATCGAAGTGGGATACACTGGAAGGTATTTATAAGTGGCTTGATACTGAAAAATTGAACCTAGAGAACTATGAAAAAGGAGAAAATAGTTTTTTGGATAATACAAACATTGAATTTAATGCTTTTAGGTATTCTCCATTTTACTTAGATAAAGAGTATTTTGTTTTCGACAAGAAACAATATCTAACTTACAAAATACAAAAGAAGGATTACCGAAGATATATCAAACATATTGAATTTTAAAAATGCAAACTAAAATTACTCAAATTGATATATTGCATAGAATTCCTAAGTTACGAAAAAATACAAGTTGGAAGAAGCTGCCTAACGGCGAATATTATATTAATAGTACAGATTTCAACAGCTCTCTATTTGTAAGCGAATATGTTATTGAATTTCTGAGGTTAGCCACAGGAGAGAATACAATAGTACAAATATGTGAGAAAGCCGGACTATATGTAAATGAAAGTAATATAAGCAAAATCTATGAATTGTACTACACAATCTTATATCCAACAGGAGTTTTAGAGACTGAAGAAATTGAAATTAAAAAGAAGAAAAGCTATATTAACCTGAGTTTTACCATTCTTCCTGAAAAAATCGTCATTTTTATTAGTAAGTACCTGAGTTTTCTGTTTAAAAAAAAAGTTGTTGTTATATCCTTATTATTTAGTCTATTCCTTATTTTTTTAGGAAGCATTAATTTTTGGCAAACAAAGTTTTCATTAAATATAGCAAATAATGGAGAACCCATTATAGTTGCGATACTATTAACCCTGACCTTCTTTCTACATGAATTTGGGCATTCATCAGCTCTATACTATTTTGGAGAAAACCCACGCAAAATCGGAATAGGGTTATATTTGTTTGCCCCAGTGATGTTTGCAGATGTAACAGATAGTTGGAAACTAAATAATAAGCAACGGATGGTTGTTGATATAGGGGGATTATATTTTCAATTAATTGCTTCATG
Source organism: Paludibacter sp. (assembly GCA_013426815.1). Lineage (GTDB taxonomy): Bacteria > Bacteroidota > Bacteroidia > Bacteroidales > Paludibacteraceae > Paludibacter. The sequence continues at coordinate 1,751 of JACDZH010000152.1, read as the reverse complement.
TATATATTTATTTATTTTTCTCATTTTCGGCCGCAATGTTTTTTTAATCACTGCACTTTTTTCTTTTGTAATTGGAATTCTCAACTTAAATCCTTTTGTAAAAATGGATGGATATTGGCTGCTTTCTGATTTTCTAAATATTATGGATTTAAAACAAAGATCAAGAAAAAAGACATTGCTTTGTACTCAATCTCTTTTTAAAAGGGAGCTTTCATGTAGAATGCAAGATATTTTTTTTGTATCATATTATTTGATGAGTTTTGTATTTAGATTTGCCTTTATTGCATATATGCTATTTTGGAATATTGAATTATTCACAAACATTCATGTCAACATCAAAACAATTGCTTTAACCATATTAGAAAGAAATTATTATAATATTAATATAGTACTTATAGAGTCTGTTATTCTTCCATTTATTGTAATATTTTTAGTCTCAAATGTATTGATTAAAGTATTATACAAGGGAATTGTAGATTTTAACAAAACGCTACAACATTAAGTCACAACGAAAAACCATAAGGGATTCGGCACTGATTCGAGCATTCTATAGCTTGCATTAACAATTAAACAAACAATACACTAACCTGAATTGGCAAATATTTCGATACCAACTTGCGAAGTTGAGATTATTGCCTATAGTTATGGTATAAAGAAGGGGGTTTCAATATATTTTATTAGGATTATTCAGAAAAACTAATCGCCCAAAAAGCAAAAAAAGCCACAGCAAGTTAGTGTTTATTTTCAAACGTCTTGCAGTGGCTTTTATAGCTTTTTTAATAGGGCAGAGCAGTCACCGTATATTTTATTTCCAGCTAAAGCCGATAAATAAAATACACGGTGTAAGTGTTTTATATCGGTTGCGAAGTTTTATCTGGGAATGTAATAAATGAACTAATTTGTAGATGAAGTTTTTTGTTGACAATAAATTTCACAGCAACACTTTAAGTGAAAAAATCTGATTATATTTGCAAACGAAAACAACTATTTACACGGCTGACACCTAACTGACGGATTCTACAGAATAACAAACAACCACACTAACGACAAGACTCTTGGTGCGAAAAGAAACTGAAAACAAATTCTACACAACCAAGGCCAGCAGGTAACACACGCCTATGCGCATTGGCTGGCTGACGCTCATTTAGCAGGTGTTGCGCCCGCATTCACCTTGTCGCAGCGCGACAGTGAATACTCCCGCAAACCGCCAAATGCGCTTAGCCTTAGTCGTTGGCAGCAAGCCGAAAAAAAAAGAAGAAACGACAGCGACAGCCTAGAAATTGAACCTTGGCAGAAAACGACTGAACAGAGAACGACAAAGAATAAACCTAAAACAATTTTATAACTTCTGACTAATATTCCAAAAAATATCATTATATTTGCCAATATTTGTCAAGTCAAAAAACAGCACATTGAAAACAATTGGGACAATATTACGTGAATTAAGAGAAAGTAAAGGTTTATTGCTTAGAGAAGTTGGAGCAAAACTTTCGCTTGATCCGACTATTTTAAGCAAGATTGAGCAAGACAAGCGTATGCCGACCAAAGATCAATTAAAATCTCTTGCTAACTTTTATAAAGACCAAAAGAATGAAGTAATAATTGCTTGGCTTTCAGACAAACTTTATTACGAAGTTCAAGATGAAGATTTAGCTTTACAAGCTATGCAAGTTGCGGAAGAAAAAATTAAATATAATAAAACATTGTTGTCCGCTAAAAGCGGTATTTAAAAATTTATTGTTGTTATAAGG
>JACDZH010000499.1 GCA_013426815.1 Paludibacter sp. | reverse complement strand
ATGTCAAACTTTTTCGGTCCCCCGGCAAAGCCGGGGGATTTCCCATTCTATTAACCGCAGAGCCGGTATCCGCGTCGTCGACCACGCGTTCCACCTCCAGAACGTCAATGCCTACGACAACCGCCTCACGGGGTGGATAGCCCGCTTCTACGGCGTCGCGACCAAATATCTCCCCAACTATCTCGGATGGCGCTGGTGCCTGGAACGCTTCGGCGAGGCGCTCACCCCTGAGATGCTCCTTGCTCAAGCCGTCGGCAGGGGCAGCAGTCCGTAGGGGACCAACACTTAACGCGGACACAGCCAACCGGAATGTGGGCCGACCGAGGTAAGTCCCCGGTGAACGAGGGCGCTGCGCCGATCCTGCATACCACCGCGGTAACCCCCTTGCCCGGCTATCGGCTGGCCCAACGCTTCAATATGATTAGTCCGGCATCGTGGACCTGTTCGGCGAGTTGGACGGCGAAGTGCTCAAGCCACTCAAGGACCCGGCCCAGTGCGCCACCGGCCACCAACCCCCGGTCATGGGCGCGGGCGCGTGAGACTTCGAGCAGGAAGGGTTCACATGGCGGCACTGGTTCAGCTTGGATGACAAACATATCATTGATTATAAAGCAAATAAATGAGCGTCCGGGGCTCTCCAGGATTTCAGGGAAACCTGAAATTATCATAAAAACAATCGCTTAAGAAAAATTTTTCCGTACACGACGATCATAAAATTCGGCTGAGTGTCGCGAAAGTAAGCGAATGATTCATAACGGATCGACCCCAAATCGCCCGTAACCGTTGAGATCTAAGCACACTCTTTGGTAAAGATGCGTGAGGTTCGTGATGCCATAGCAGCGACGTTTGAGGACTTTGACTTTATTGTTGAGACCTTCGACGAAGCCACTGGTGTGCCGGCCGACGAAATAATTGGTGATTTCCTCGAAATGGGTGTTAAGCGTCCCGAGGAAGCGAGTAACAATCCCCCGGCAAAGCCGGGGGCTTTCGATCGTGAGCCGCTCAAAGC
>JACDZH010000151.1 GCA_013426815.1 Paludibacter sp. | reverse complement strand
CATGCAGAGTATATCAAATGGTCGTAATCCCTTCTGGAGTCAGGTCAGGTCAGGCACAGCGAGTATGCAATCCATGACGGTAGCACCGCGAAGTCGTAATCCCTTCTGGAGTCAGGTCAGGTCAGGCAATGACCCTCAGCCTTGAGGCGGAGGTTGAGCCTGCCGTCGTAATCCCTTCTGGAGTCAGGTCAGGTCAGGCAAGGGCTAGCGGGTTACGGTGACAGCGTAACCACAAAATAGTCGTAATCCCTTCTGGAGTCAGGTCAGGTCAGGCCCGCCTGGCCTGCATGATCGCCAGCCCCCCCCCGGAACCGTCGTAATCCCTTCTGGAGTCAGGTCAGGTCAGGCTATGGCTTACATTCAAGGACGGCTCTGGGTGGGTAGCCGTCGTAATCCCTTCTGGAGTCAGGTCAGGTCAGGCATTATAGTATAAAGGAGCTGGGGGAGAAGGTGGGTATTAAGTCGTAATCCCTTCTGGAGTCAGGTCAGGTCAGGCTGTTGGAAAATTAAAGTTTGTTGGAAATATTGTCGAGCGTCGTAATCCCTTCTGGAGTCAGGTCAGGTCAGGCTTTTGGATTATATGAATGAATTGGAGGAAAATATTATGGTCGTAATCCCTTCTGGAGTCAGGTCAGGTCAGGCCCGGGGCAAAATTGCCGAGGTCGTTACGACTGCGGGTCGTCGTAATCCCTTCTGGAGTCAGGTCAGGTCAGGCGTTCGCCGACCCGAATGGGACTTCTAGGGCCCATTCGTCGTAATCCCTTCTGGAGTCAGGTCAGGTCAGGCCAGAGTGCTACAAAAAAGCAAAAGCAGCTGCCCAAGGCGAGTCGTAATCCCTTCTGGAGTCAGGTCAGGTCAGGCCTCAGGCGATGATCGCCCGGAAACTTGGTGTTTCCACCTGGTCGTAATCCCTTCTGGAGTCAGGTCAGGTCAGGCATTATGGCAGTTGTTTGTCCTGATCGTCATATTGATAATGTCGTAATCCCTTCTGGAGTCAGGTCAGGTCAGGCCGGGTATGAGTATGAAGTTGTTGAGGTTAATGGAAAATCGTCGTAATCCCTTCTGGAGTCAGGTCAGGTCAGGCACCCTCTCACCGAGCCTGGCGGAACCAGGCAAGCCAAGTCGTAATCCCTTCTGGAGTCAGGTCAGGTCAGGCCCCAGTCAGGCCCCGTTGCCGGTGTCTCCTCCACGCGTCGTAATCCCTTCTGGAGTCAGGTCAGGTCAGGCGCTAAGGTATATTGGGGGCCTGGGCCACTGCCTGCCGGTGGTCGTAATCCCTTCTGGAGTCAGGTCAGGTCAGGCTCAACCGGAAAGTGCATATCGCTGACGATCTGGGGGCCTCGTCGTAATCCCTTCTGGAGTCAGGTCAGGTCAGGCCGACCGGCCACCTGCGCCGGTCGTACCGTAACGAGGTCGTAATCCCTTCTGGAGTCAGGTCAGGTCAGGCTGAACTGCTCCCCACCCTGGCCGAGGAAGTCCTTGCCGTCGTAATCCCTTCTGGAGTCAGGTCAGGTCAGGCATAGACAATGGTGAGGGCTGTTCTGTGGGAAGTTGTCGTAATCCCTTCTGGAGTCAGGTCAGGTCAGGCTGTGGCAGAGCAAGAGAAGCTGGACGCAGAAGTAACGTCGTAATCCCTTCTGGAGTCAGGTCAGGTCAGGCTAATTCTTCCGTAACAATACCCACTTACGTGGGTTCGGCTGTCGTAATCCCTTCTGGAGTCAGGTCAGGTCAGGCCTACTTGTCACAAAAAAAGAATGAAGACAATAATGCCATTGTCGTAATCCCTTCTGGAGTCAGGTCAGGTCAGGCTTCACTTTCAGAAGTATGTGAAGGAACGTTATTTTGAGTCGTAATCCCTTCTGGAGTCAGGTCAGGTCAGGCAAATGGTGAAAGCCAATGAAAAAGAGACTGCCGAACTGTCGTAATCCCTTCTGGAGTCAGGTCAGGTCAGGCAGCGATGACATAGATCGCGGCAGGCTTCTGGCCGAGGGTCGTAATCCCTTCTGGAGTCAGGTCAGGTCAGGCCTCGCCAGGCATACAAACAAAAAGAATGGTCTTTTTTGTCGTAATCCCTTCTGGAGTCAGGTCAGGTCAGGCTATGACAGCCGGGAGGCCATGTGGGCGGAAATCCGCACCGTCGTAATCCCTTCTGGAGTCAGGTCAGGTCAGGCTAATTCCCCCCAGGGAAATAGTGATCTTTTGTGTATAGTCGTAATCCCTTCTGGAGTCAGGTCAGGTCAGGCCCCTTTTGCCCCCGTGGCGTAGTACTATTGATCTTTCCGTCGTAATCCCTTCTGGAGTCAGGTCAGGTCAGGCAAGGGCTGGCAAACTGCAAAGCTGTACCAGGGTTTAACCCGTCGTAATCCCTTCTGGAGTCAGGTCAGGTCAGGCAGGATTGACAAGGCCGTTGAGGCGGCCTTGTCAACCAATGGTCGTAATCCCTTCTGGAGTCAGGTCAGGTCAGGCATATTAAGAAAGAACTAGTCATCCAGGAAAGGATTGGTCGTAATCCCTTCTGGAGTCAGGTCAGGTCAGGCATGTGTGCTGATATGAAACACATGATACAGAAACTGTTCAGTCGTAATCCCTTCTGGAGTCAGGTCAGGTCAGGCAAGAGAGATCTTCTGCTCATTAAGAGAGAACTGATCGTCGTAATCCCTTCTGGAGTCAGGTCAGGTCAGGCTCGGACGTTACAGCTGAGCAGTCAATCCTTTTCCTTACAGGGTCGTAATCCCTTCTGGAGTCAGGTCAGGTCAGGCAACAAATTAGCAAATGAGGAGAAGAGAGATCTTCTGCTCATGTCGTAATCCCTTCTGGAGTCAGGTCAGGTCAGGCTACAGGCCACCTTAAGAAGGGTGGTTTCAGCCGTCGTAATCCCTTCTGGAGTCAGGTCAGGTCAGGCCCTAGCATGGCTGTTGTTTGTGGCTGCGCTTCTATAGTCGTAATCCCTTCTGGAGTCAGGTCAGGTCAGGCAGATCAACTAAAGGATATAGACAAGGACAAGAAGGAAGGTCGTAATCCCTTCTGGAGTCAGGTCAGGTCAGGCAGCAATGGCTCGAGCAATGTTGAGCAGTGGCTCGAGGTCGTAATCCCTTCTGGAGTCAGGTCAGGTCAGGCTGCGGCGCAAGCTGCAATGGTGCCTTTAACTGGAAGGTCGTAATCCCTTCTGGAGTCAGGTCAGGTCAGGCAGGATATAGACAAGGACAAGAAGGAAGCAAAGGACAAGTGTCGTAATCCCTTCTGGAGTCAGGTCAGGTCAGGCAGGACGGAAACGTGTTAAAGAGGAATAGCTTAGGCAAGGTCGTAATCCCTTCTGGAGTCAGGTCAGGTCAGGCGAGAAAATTATGAAAATATACTGGGTGTACTACACGAACAAGTCGTAATCCCTTCTGGAGTCAGGTCAGGTCAGGCCCATGTATAACGGTTTGCAATATGGGACTCGTAAAGTTGTCGTAATCCCTTCTGGAGTCAGGTCAGGTCAGGCCAAAGGAGAAGGCCAAGGCGGCTTATAAGGATAGTATGGTCGTAATCCCTTCTGGAGTCAGGTCAGGTCAGGCTATGTTACATTTTGTAACATAGCAAACCTCTCTCCCTAAGAGTCGTAATCCCTTCTGGAGTCAGGTCAGGTCAGGCTCTTTGACATAGCCGCACATGCGGGGCGAATATCGGATGCGTCGTAATCCCTTCTGGAGTCAGGTCAGGTCAGGCGAAGTTTGTTGGAAATATGGTAGAAATTGAGGCGGAAATGTCGTAATCCCTTCTGGAGTCAGGTCAGGTCAGGCTCTCCAGCATTTAATGGGGGGGCAAAACCATGAAAGTGTCGTAATCCCTTCTGGAGTCAGGTCAGGTCAGGCAAGGGTGAGATGTGGGTAAGTGGTGGGATGCCTAACAAAGGTCGTAATCCCTTCTGGAGTCAGGTCAGGTCAGGCAAAGGGAAGTATCCGAAAGATGTAAAGATAGGAGAGTCGTAATCCCTTCTGGAGTCAGGTCAGGTCAGGCTTTAATTGCAACCGGAAAGTATACCAAGCAGGAAATTGTCGTAATCCCTTCTGGAGTCAGGTCAGGTCAGGCCGCTGGAAGCAGGCCATGTCGGCCATCAATGACAGCGTCGTAATCCCTTCTGGAGTCAGGTCAGGTCAGGCGATTTTGAAGCAGATGAATAAGGCTATGGCAGATGCTGGTCGTAATCCCTTCTGGAGTCAGGTCAGGTCAGGCACTTTGGCGTGAGCGACGAGCCACAAAACTTGATCGGTGTCGTAATCCCTTCTGGAGTCAGGTCAGGTCAGGCGGCTTAGTTGTGGTTGAGTCGGTGACGGAGTTGAAGTCGTAATCCCTTCTGGAGTCAGGTCAGGTCAGGCTGGGGTCCTGGGCCACTGCCTGCCGGTGCAAAAATCATCGTCGTAATCCCTTCTGGAGTCAGGTCAGGTCAGGCCCACCATATTTAAGAGGACTCGGACACCCGCTACCATCGTCGTAATCCCTTCTGGAGTCAGGTCAGGTCAGGCGCAATAAGGCTATGGCAGATGCTGGTCGGGGAAAGGTGAGTCGTAATCCCTTCTGGAGTCAGGTCAGGTCAGGCGATTAGCAGGACAAAGAAGGGTCGTCAATGGCTAGTCGTAATCCCTTCTGGAGTCAGGTCAGGTCAGGCGAGGCGAGAATATCCAGGTGAACTGGGAGTATGGTCGTAATCCCTTCTGGAGTCAGGTCAGGTCAGGCCTTTCCGCTGCCCTTGCGGCGGTGGAAGCCACCGCCTTGTCGTAATCCCTTCTGGAGTCAGGTCAGGTCAGGCAAAACAGAAATCCTGAAAACATACCATGCTGCATAGTCGTAATCCCTTCTGGAGTCAGGTCAGGTCAGGCCCGGCCACATATCAACAAACCCAGAAATCGCCGATTTCGTCGTAATCCCTTCTGGAGTCAGGTCAGGTCAGGCATGATTGGGCTTTTTTTAACAGGCTGCGCGGCGGAGGTCGTAATCCCTTCTGGAGTCAGGTCAGGTCAGGCCTTCCTGGCTGGTCCAGGGCCGGGGCTACGAGGTGAGTCGTAATCCCTTCTGGAGTCAGGTCAGGTCAGGCCAAGAGATTTCCGCCTCTTCCGCCGGGCAGAAGAACACATTGTCGTAATCCCTTCTGGAGTCAGGTCAGGTCAGGCCTTATGCCCGACAACAAGCGGGAACGGCAAGAGCAGTCGTAATCCCTTCTGGAGTCAGGTCAGGTCAGGCCTAGGGGTGGAGCAGAGCCAGTCCACAGACTGGAAGTCGTAATCCCTTCTGGAGTCAGGTCAGGTCAGGCCCCGGGGGAAGCGCAAGCTGATCCGCTCCCGGCACGCGTCGTAATCCCTTCTGGAGTCAGGTCAGGTCAGGCCTTAAAAAAGAAGAAGAGGACAGGGTTGAGGAATACGTCGTAATCCCTTCTGGAGTCAGGTCAGGTCAGGCGGCGACGGGCAGATGATCTGTTATGCACATTTTGAGAAAGTCGTAATCCCTTCTAGAGTCAGGTCAGGTCAGGCCGCAACGAGGTTGACAGCGGGGTTATCGCCCTGCTGCAGTCGTAATCCCTTCTGGAGTCAGGTCAGGTCAGGCATGGCGGAAGAGGGCATAGAGGTCAGGCTCGGTGACTTCCGTCGTAATCCCTTCTGGAGTCAGGTCAGGTCAGGCCCGCGCCCTGGCTGATCGATGGGATATGACCCCAAAGCACGTCGTAATCCCTTCTGGAGTCAGGTCAGGTCAGGCTCTGATTTAGCCAGAGTCATTGCCGGGACATTCGGAGTCGTAATCCCTTCTGGAGTCAGGTCAGGTCAGGCTCTTCCCTTATTCCTCCTACCAGTCTATCATTTAGAGTCGTAATCCCTTCTGGAGTCAGGTCAGGTCAGGCGCTGCGCCACCCTCAGAGTAGTAGCACTCTGAGTCTGTCGTAATCCCTTCTGGAGTCAGGTCAGGTCAGGCCCTTGCGGCGGTGGAAGCCACCGCCTACGCAATCGTCGTAATCCCTTCTGGAGTCAGGTCAGGTCAGGCCATGGTCAGACCAGGAACGCTGGGATTAATAATCCCGGGTCGTAATCCCTTCTGGAGTCAGGTCAGGTCAGGCATTTGCAGCCCGACCACAAGAGGACACTCCGCCCTCTGTCGTAATCCCTTCTGGAGTCAGGTCAGGTCAGGCCATCGGGCCGACCGACCTGCTGGCAGACCTGGCCCTGGCGTCGTAATCCCTTCTGGAGTCAGGTCAGGTCAGGCCGATAGAAGTAGCCAATAACAAGCTCGTTAAACTTGACAAGTCGTAATCCCTTCTGGAGTCAGGTCAGGTCAGGCCAGTAAATCCTTTTCCTTACAGGGTCTTTCCCTGTATTGAGTCGTAATCCCTTCTGGAGTCAGGTCAGGTCAGGCATAGAGGAGCAGCTCCTCAATGGAGAGGACACGCTTGTCGTCGTAATCCCTTCTGGAGTCAGGTCAGGTCAGGCAAAAGGAATCATCGTCGTAAGGAAGAAAGCCGCATAATGAGTCGTAATCCCTTCTGGAGTCAGGTCAGGTCAGGCGCCATGTCCCAAGGATGGGGCAACTGGCGACCACTCTGTCGTAATCCCTTCTGGAGTCAGGTCAGGTCAGGCCAGAAAGAAGAGCTTATTAATGCGGCAAAACTGGCAAGGGGTCGTAATCCCTTCTGGAGTCAGGTCAGGTCAGGCTTGGTTGATAGTTTTCAAAAGAGACTAACTTTGTTAGTGGTCGTAATCCCTTCTGGAGTCAGGTCAGGTCAGGCGAATCCGGCCTATCAGATAAACAGAGGAAATATAAAAGTCGTAATCCCTTCTGGAGTCAGGTCAGGTCAGGCTTCCTGATGAGATGTTCGAAGCGAGTGTCGTGGCGTTGTCGTAATCCCTTCTGGAGTCAGGTCAGGTCAGGCAAATATCAAAGATATTACGCTCTCTTTGAGCGTAGCGTCGTAATCCCTTCTGGAGTCAGGTCAGGTCAGGCTCGTTGGCGTGTTCGAAAACGCCCAACGAAGCGAGGAGGTCGTAATCCCTTCTGGAGTCAGGTCAGGTCAGGCCTTGATACCGGATCAAAACTCCCGAGGTCGTTGCGGTCGTAATCCCTTCTGGAGTCAGGTCAGGTCAGGCATATAGCCAAGAAGGAATTGGGATGGAGTGATGATATGGTCGTAATCCCTTCTGGAGTCAGGTCAGGTCAGGCCATGATGCTCTACCAAGATGCAGCCGAATGGCTTGTCGTAATCCCTTCTGGAGTCAGGTCAGGTCAGGCCGTCGACACGCTGGTGCATGAGTGTTGCCACTCCCTGCAGTCGTAATCCCTTCTGGAGTCAGGTCAGGTCAGGCCAATATCAACCGCTCCCTTAAAGAGCAAATGGCTCTCTCGTCGTAATCCCTTCTGGAGTCAGGTCAGGTCAGGCAAGAAGCAAGGAAAATAGCCAGAGAATTAAGAAAATGTCGTAATCCCTTCTGGAGTCAGGTCAGGTCAGGCGCAGATTATTGCAAAAAATGTGGATGTGTTTATCGTTTCAAGTCGTAATCCCTTCTGGAGTCAGGTCAGGTCAGGCAATAGAATGGATGCCGAAACCAAGAGTGATGACTATAGCGTCGTAATCCCTTCTGGAGTCAGGTCAGGTCAGGCCTTGGAATCATGGTCATCATCGTTGGTGTCGGCATGCGTCGTAATCCCTTCTGGAGTCAGGTCAGGTCAGGCGGAATCCAAGCCGATGTGGTTGCTTCTGCAACTGGGGGTCGTAATCCCTTCTGGAGTCAGGTCAGGTCAGGCCTATTCCAGAATACACCAGCAAAGAAGGTAAAGTTTGTCGTAATCCCTTCTGGAGTCAGGTCAGGTCAGGCAGATGCCATCAAGCATCGAGCCGGCCCTTGGTGCAAAGTCGTAATCCCTTCTGGAGTCAGGTCAGGTCAGGCCGCGGTGGTTGCCAATGCTTTGTTGGTCTGTGTTTGGGATGGCCATTTCGCAGACTTCACGATATTTCTGTTAAAAAA
>JACDZH010000150.1 GCA_013426815.1 Paludibacter sp. | reverse complement strand
CTTGTGTTAGCTATAAAAATGAATTTTAGGTACAACACCCGATACTCATTTAAATAAATTATAATTGAATACTAGAAATTTGCGCTAAATAATTGATATTTAATACTTTTTATTTGAAAATTAAATAGATGAAAATTCTTTTTGACAATATCATTTTCTCACTTCAAAAACACGGAGGTATATCTGTGGTTTGGTTTGAATTACTGAAACGGATATTGAACGATTCTGATATTGATAGTTCGTTTATTGATATTCCAAATGAAAATTTTTTGTGGAAGGATTTAGATTTTCCAGCAAATAAAGTGATTGAAACCAAATCTACAAAATTCCCGATAAAAATTCAGCGATATAAAAATCCTCGAATTAAAGACGCAAAAGGTATTTTTCATTCAAGTTATTTTCGAACGCTAATGAGTCCCGATGTGGCAAATATAACCACAGTACATGATTTTACCTATGAATATTATTTTAAAGGATTACCAAAGCTCATACATCATCATCAAAAGGGTAATGCAATAAATAATTCGCATACTATTATTTGCGTTTCGCAAAATACGAAAGATGATTTGCTGAAGTTTTATCCTAAAGTGAAGGAAAAACAAATAAGGGTTGTATATAATGGTGTAAGTGATGATTACTTTGTAGTTAATCAACCAGATCTAATAAATGATATTCATTTTGTGCCATTTGGCTTAAAAGAGTATATTATGTATGTTGGAGATAGGAGAGGTGATTATAAAAATTTCAAAATGGTCGTTGAGGCATGCAAAATTTCGTCTATGCCACTTGTTGTAGTTGGAGGAGGTGAATTAACTAAAAATGAACAATTGCTAATGACACAAAGTATTGGTTCAAATCAATTTGTACAGATAAGCGGACTTTCAAATAATCAACTCAATTTCTTATATAACAATGCTGCTTGGTTTGTTTATCCATCGGCTTATGAAGGTTTTGGTATACCAATACTTGAAGCGCAAAAAGCAGGATGCCCAGTAATTTGTTCTAATCTATCTTCAATATCAGAAGTTGCCGGAAAAGGAGCATGTATTATTGATAACATATCAGCTTTAAAAATTGCAGACTTATTATTGGAGTCTAAATCTCGGTCGGAATTAAAAAGTGCGATAATCAAAGAGGGGATTATCAATGCTGCACGTTTCTCATGGGATTTATGCTATCAACAAACAAAGCAAGTCTATTCGGAAGTTTATAAAGAGAATTTTTGACTTTATTAATATCAATATACAATAATGAAAATATCAATAATTACAGTTGCTTTTAACAGTGCTAAAACAATAAGCGATACTATAGAATCCGTTCTAATTCAAACATATTCAGAGGTTGAATTTATAATTGTTGATGGATGTTCTACGGACAATACTGTTGATATTATAAAAGAATATGTTCCAAAATTTAATGGACGACTCCACTGGATTAGTGAGCCTGATAGTGGGATTTATGATGCAATGAATAAAGGCATTAAAATCGCGACTGGAGATATAATCGGAATACTTAATTCGGATGACGTTTATACTTTACCTACTATAATATCGGAGGTTGCTTCTGCTTTTGTAACAGCTAATATTGGAGTTTTATTTGGCGATTTACACTATTTCAAAGGACAAGACACATTTAAATCATATAGAAAATACTCAGGAAGACATTTTAAACCATGGATGTTTCGTTGGGGAATTATGCCTCCACACCCGACATTTTTTGTTATAAAAGAGTATTACGATAGATGGGGAATATATGACAAGTCATTTGATATTTCGGGCGATTATGAGTTGATGGTTCGCTTTTTGCTGGTTAAAAAAATAAAATATAAATACTTGAATATTGATATGGTTGCAATGAGATTAGGTGGAGCAAGTACAAAATCCCTAAAATCAATAATTTTTGACAATAGTAGAAATATAATCAGGGCTTGTAAATCCAATCACATTTATACTAATTTTTTTATGATTTCATTCCGGTATATTTTCAAAATAGTTGAAATGGTTAATAAATAATATTAAAATACATGTTGAAAATATCCATTATAACTGTTGCGTAAAATATTGAATTGACAATACGGGATACTTTTGAGTCTGTTTTAGCTCAAACATATCCAGAAATTGAATATATTGTTGTTGATGGTAATTCTACCGATAGTACAATATCTATAATTAAGGAATACAAACCAAAATTTAACGGTAGAATGCGCTGGGTGAGTGAACCGGATAAGGGTTTGTATGATGCTATGAATAAAGGCATTAAAATGGCTACTGGTGATATTGTTGGTATTATAAATTCAGATGATTTTTATCATAGGAAAGATGCCATATAGATAATAGTTAATACTTTCATTCAAAATAAAGAAATTCAAGTTACTTTTGGTGATGTAAGGTTTGTAAATCCTACAAATTTAGAAAAAACTGTTCGTTACTATCGAGCAAAGAATTTTACTCCAAAGCGATTTAGGTTTGGATTTATGCCTCCACATCCAACTTTTTTTACTTATAAGAAGAATTTTGAAAATTTTGGTTATTATCGAACTGATTTTAAGATAGCTGCTGATTTTGAACTGCTAATTCGTTTCTTTTATAAAAATAAATTGCGCTACAAATACTTGGCTTTAGATGTAATGAAAATGCGTACCGGAGGTACCAGTACTGCTTCAATTAAAAGTAACATCGTTTTAAATCAGGAAATTGTCAAAGCATGTAAAGAGAATGGTATTTATACTAACCTACCAATTTTGTTTATGAAGTATTTTGTAAAAGTTTGGGAACTAATACTAAAAGAATGAACCTATTAATCACCGGCATTCACGGTTTATAGGTAGTAATTTAGTTGCTGCTCTTAAAAATAATCAAACAATTTACGGGTTGGATATTGTTTCGCCCATTAAAGACGGTGTTGAGAAAACTTTCACATGGAACGAATTAGATATTTTACCGGCTATTGATGTTGTTATTCATTTGGCTGGTAAAGCGCATGATACAAAGAATCAAACAAATGCTCAGGTCTATTTTGAAGCGTAGTAATTATTAACAATTCACATTGCTAATTATGTCAATAGTACAAGAAAACGTAAAAGTTATAATTGCTAAGGGTGAGGGACTTGATATTGAATTCAAAGAATCTTACAATACGTTGTCTCGAAGTGTGTTAGAAACAATTTGTTCGTTTCTGAACCGTAACGGAGGTCATATTTTGCTAGGTGTAGCTGACAATGGCGAGATAAAAGGTATAAAAGAAGATACGATAGAATCGCAACTTGAAATTCTAGCCAGGGATATGAATAATCCACAGATTATTTCGCCCACTTTCTATCTTTCCACTGAGCTTGTTGAGTTAAATGGGAAGAAGATAATCTACCTATATGTTCCTGAAAGCTCCCAACCTCATTCTTATAAAGGAGTCATTTATGACCGGAATCAAAATGGAGATTTTCGGTTAGAAAATCAGCAATTGATTACACATTTATATTTGGGAAAGCAAGATGGATATACCGAGAATAAGGTTTTCCACTACCTTTGTTTAGACGATTTTGAAGGTTCAAAATTTGATATGGTTCGAAACTTGGTTCGTCTAACACGTTCGGATCATCCTTGTGCGAATATGTCCAATGAGGAGATATTGCATTCTGCAAGGTTATTTCTTAAAGATTTTCATACCGGTAAAGAAGGTTATACCTTGGCCGCTGCGTATTATTTGGTACAGAAAACACCTTGGCTGCTGTTTTACCGCATTATAAAACTGATGCTTTATGCAGAAAAGTAGATGTTGAAAGATATGATGACAGAGATGATATAAGGGTTAATATATTGGAATCATATTCTCGTTTGTTGGCATTTATTCGAAAACATCTACCTGACAGAGTTTACCTGGAAGGAAATCAACGAATAAGCATTCGGGAAATTATTTTCAGGGAGGTAGTTGCTAACCTGTTGGTTCATCGCGAGTTTTCTAACGCATTTCCGGCTACACTTACCATATTTAAAGATATAGTTGTTACCGAGAACTGGAACAAACCATATATGGTGGGGCGTATTGTACCCGAAAATCTAAAGCCACATCCAAAAAATCCAACTATTGCAAATTTTTTCAAGCAATTAGATTGGGTTGAAGAATTAGGTTCAGGCGTTCGAAAAATGTTTAAATATTGTCCGATATATGTTACTAACTCACTCCCAATAATTGAAGAAGGAGATATTTTTAAAATATCGATTCAATACGAGGATAAAGATAAACGAGAGTTAGGGCATGAGTTAGGGCATGAGTTAGGGCATGAGCTGAATAATAAAACAGTGTATATACAGGTGTTAAAGTATTTGTATTTAAATCCTTTATCAAAAAATGAATTAGCTGAAAAATTTGGACAGAAGAATGTCTCCGGTCATCTCAGCCGTACTATCAAACTACTTTTTGAAAATGAGTTAATTGAATATCTAATTGCAAACAAACCAAATCATCCTTCACAAAAATATAAACTAACGGAAAAAGGTATTGCGTATTACAATATTATAACTGAAAAACATAAATGAAAATATTAATCACCGGCATTCATGGCTTTGTAGGCAGCAATTTAGTTGCTGCTCTTAAAAACAAGCACACAATTTATGGGTTGGATATTGTTTCGCCCATTAAAGACGGTGTTGAGAAAACTTTCACATGGAACGAATTAGATATTTTACCGGAAAATGATGTAATTATCCATTTGGCAGGTAAGGCGCATGATACCAAAAATCAAACGCAAGCTCAGGTCTATTTTGATATTAATACAGAATTGACTAAAATAATTTATGATTGGTTTTTGAAATCATCTGCCTGTAAGTTCATCTTCTTTAGCTCTGTAAAAGCTGCTGCAGATAAGGTTAATGGTGACATCCTGACAGAGGATGTTGTTCCAACTCCCAAAGGTCCTTATGGCGAAAGTAAGATTGCTGCTGAAAACTACCTTCTAAATCACCAGGAAACAATAACCAGGAATCAAGATAAAAGAACTGAAACTGAAATCGATGCTATTTTTAAGTCGCCCAAAGGGGGATTTAGGGGGCTCTATATTCTTCGTCCGTGTATGATTCATGGACCGGGTAATAAAGGAAACTTGAATCTACTATATAATGTAGTAAAGAAAGGGATTCCATATCCGTTGGGAGCTTTTGAAAACAGACGTTCTTTTACTTCAGTTTATAATATGAGTTTTGTAATACAAGCTCTTATTGAGAAAACTGTACTTAGTGGAATATACAATGTTGGTGATGATGAAAGCCTATCGTCTAATGAATTAATAAGTCTTATGGCGAAAACTATGAATAAACCTAATAGGATATGGAACTGGAATAAATCATTGATTCTGCTGTGTTCTAAGATTGGAACAGCATTGCATTTACCCTTGAATACTGAACGCTTACAAAAACTCACCGAAAACTATGTGGTTTCAAATGCAAAAATAAAAAAAGCATTAGATATTGAAAAAATGCCAATTAGTGCTTATGATGGTCTAATTAATACGATTAAAAGTTTCGAAAAATGATGTTATATATATTACTTCTCATTTCCCTTTTTGCTACCGAGCTGATTTACTTTCGCTTGGCCGTTAAATATAATATAATTGATAAACCAAATCAACGCAGTTCGCACACTCAGGTTACCTTGAGAGGTGGTGGAATCATATTTTATATTGGTGTTTTGTTATACTTTGCACTTGAAGGTTTTCAATATCCATGGTTTTTTATCGGATTATCTTTGATAACTCTTGTTAGTTTTGCTGATGACATTAAGCCACGTCCTGCCAAAATAAGGCTTCTCGTTCATTTTTCAGCTATGATTCTGATGTTTTATCAATGGAACTTATTTGAACTGCCTTGGTACTATACAGTTTTATCTCTTGTGTTTTGTACAGGAATCCTGAATGCTTTTAATTTTATGGATGGAATTAATGGAATCACCGGAGGATACAGCTTAATCATTGCCATTACTTTATGGTATATAAATTCATACGAATTAGCTTTTATTGATTCTAATTTAATAAATTACTTAATTTTGGCTATAATTGAATTTGATTTTTTCAATTTCAGGAAAAAAGCCAAATGCTTTGCAGGAGATGTAGGATCTATTTCTATTGCCTTTATCTTGTTATTTCTACTGGGATTTTTGATAATTAAGTCAAGAGATTTTAGTTATATTATTTTACTTTCAGTTTATGGCGTTGATTCAATTCTTACCATTATTCATAGATTATTACTAAAAGAAAATATTTTTGAACCACATCGAAAACATTTATATCAATTACTGGCCAACGAATTAAAATTGCCACATTTATTAGTTTCCACAATGTATATGTTGTTGCAAGTTTTAATTGCTCTTGGATTATTTTTAGTTGAAAACAGATTCGTTTATTCATTAGTTTTAATATTGATAATGAGTATTTTATATATTTTGTTAAAAAAATATATTTTCATTTGCATAAAATTTAAGTAATGAAGAGCATTTAAATTTCAAAATGGTCTTGGTTTCCTTTAATTTATATTATTTTTGTATACGTTTTTCTAGAATAACATTTGAATGATAAATTTTTATGTTTGAAATCAATTTATTGGCTACTTATCAAACTAAAAGCTCGTCTAAATTATATCAAACATAACAAATTTCCATTTGAGCATTTTATCATTAATATGTAAAAATCTTAAAAAATAAGTGTTCTTTATACGGTTATCATGCCTAATAAGTAGTGAGAATAATTTAATGTCTCAATTTAAGTCAAATTTTCCCACAAAAAGAAGTAAATAATAGACAACAAAAAATGTCATATTTTCACTTCTGCAAATACACTATTCAACAAGGGGTTGCAACCCCTTGTTGCTTAAAAATGGTACATTAATATTAGACCAGATACAAAATTGAAATATAGTAAGAATTATTTATAAAATTGATAAACCATTTTTTCAAAAACATTAGCAT
Source organism: Paludibacter sp. (assembly GCA_013426815.1). Classification (GTDB taxonomy): domain Bacteria; phylum Bacteroidota; class Bacteroidia; order Bacteroidales; family Paludibacteraceae; genus Paludibacter. Next base: position 1,059 of record JACDZH010000150.1, on the reverse strand, counting down.
TATATTTAAAAAGAAATCATATCATGAGAGTTGATTTTTCACCGCCTTATATTGACCAATCTATAATAGATGAGGTAGTTGATACGATGAAATCTGGTTGGATTACAACTGGGAATAAAGTTAAATTATTAGAAACTGAGATTCAAACATTTACAGATTCAAAATCGGTATTGTGTGTTAATTCATGGACTTCGGGAGCTATAATGATATTGAAATGGCTAGGTTTGAAGCCAAAAGATGAAGTGATTATTCCGGCTTACACCTATGCAGCAACTGCATTGGCAGTATTTCATGCAGGTGGAACTCCTGTAATGGTTGATGTTAGTGATGATTATAATATCTCCTTAGATGCTATTCACAAAGCTATTACCCCTAAAACAAAAGCAATAATACCTGTTGATGTTGCTGGCTGGCCTTGTGATTATAAGGAAATCATGCAAATAGTAAATGACAAAGAAATTAAAAGTTTATTTACTCCCACATCAGAAATACAAGCGAAACTAGGCAGAATCTTAGTACTTATTGATGCAGCCCATTCGTTTGGTGGAAAGTACGATGGTAAGAACATCGGTGTTGGAGCTGACCTAACGATTTTTTCTCTTCATGCAGTTAAGAATATCACAACTGCCGAAGGTGGTGCTATATGTTTAAATATGCCTTTGCCTTTTGATAATAATAATCTATATGATGAATTTCGATCGATGTCGATGAACTGTCAATCAAAAGATGCTTATACAAAATCAATGGCAGGAAGTTGGAAATATGATATTGTTGGTTTTGGAATGAAAATTAATATGCCCGATTTGAATGCAGCTATTGGTTTAGCTCAAATTAAAATAATTGCCGACTTATTGATAAAAAGAACAGAAATTTCGAATTATTATAATAAAGCTTTTTCAAAATTTGATTGGGCTATACTTCCAGTTAATAAAACACTGTTAAAGGAATCATCCTATCATGTTTATTGTCTTAGGATTAAAGAGATTACGGAAATTCAACGAGATAAAATTATATGAGTATCGGGTGTTGTACCTAAAGAAAAAAGTTTACATTTGTCTT
>JACDZH010000498.1 GCA_013426815.1 Paludibacter sp. | reverse complement strand
GACATTGAATGCACCTTTTTAGAGTGCAGAGGTTGTTGCGGTCTTCCCATGATGGCTTAGCGGTCCAGCAGATCGTTCAGCGCCACCCCGACCCCGATGATGTCCTGACGCCAGTTGTAATCGATCATACTGTCTCCATATCCGGTGAACCCCTGGACATAGCCGCGCAGCGGGCCTAACAGGGGCGGGGTGGTCCAGGTTAACTGGGCTGCTCCTTTCTCCTTGTCGATATTCCCCCGCACCATCAGGCTGAAGCTGTGCTGGTTCCACTTATAAATGGCGGTTATATCACCATATCCCATATAATCGGTGATGTCGGGATTATCGTCCTTTTCCTCATCTTCTTCAAAGCGGAACCATGGCCGCAGAAGCAGGGCGAAATTGCCCCTCTCGATGCCGAATTCTCCAATGACCCGGTCCCAGCTGCGGGAGATGGGATCAGCGCGGCCATTGGACTGATGGGCAAAGCCGAGGTTGAACAGCCGCCAGTGAAATCCTCCAAAAGCGATGTCCGGGCGATAACTCATAATAATTTCGGGCATATAGTTTGTTTCACGGAAGGGCCGGGAAATCTCTTCGTTATAGCTCTGCCAATGGCTCTGCTGGGTGTAGGCCACCCAGAGCCCGTATTGGCGGTCGTCGGTGGTCCAGACGCGGCTTTTAACACTGATCTGAAAGTAGGCCTCGGTGGAATCCAGGTTCTCGTCGCCTATGCCGGCGGCACTGTACAGGGGTGAGAAGGGATGATTATTGACTCGATCGGTGTAGCGGGCAAACTGAATGTTGTTGGCCCGATAGAGGGCAATGGTGTAGGGATCCGAGTCCGGATTGAACCGCCACGCCGCGTCGATCAGTGACGATGGGGACGAGGTCACTCCCGAATATTCAGTGGCCGGGGCGAAGATGGCCGAAGAGGCATCGATCCCAGGGGGCGCCCCGGCAGTCCGGCCGCTGAGCCGGTCATAGCAGGCCAGACGCTCCCGATTTTCCGCGATCCCCAGGCATTCCGCCATGTCCG
>JACDZH010000149.1 GCA_013426815.1 Paludibacter sp. | reverse complement strand
TTCACCTCAATTATCAATTGAATTTTAAAATTCTTATCCCGAACTCAGGTTGATAATAAACGGACATCCAAACAAGGACAGTTTTAACTTCGGACTTGTAGCCGCTTACAAAAAAGGTGCACTGGCAAATAATGTTTCAATTCAGGAAATAGTCATTTCCGATTTACAATTCAATCCGAATCTTAAATTTGGATACCAAAAAAGAACTGATTTAGAACCGGATTTATTGGATGCATGGGAAAAAATTAAATAGGCTGATCATTTGATTTGGGTTCATCCGGTATGGTGGGGCGGACTTCCGGCTATTACCAAAGGATTTATTGACAGACTTTTTTTGCCCGGTTTCGTATTTCAGTACCGCGAAAATTCTGTTTTTATCGACAAACTTTTAAAGGGAAAAACAGCTCATATCATAACAACACTTGACCAATCAGGTTGGTATTATTGGTTGGTTTATGGTCGACCAAGTGTGAATCAACTTAAAAAATCAACCCTGGAATTTTGTGGAGTAAAGCCGGTAAAAGTAACGTATATCGGCATTGTGAAAGATTCGAAAGAAGTTACCCGAAATAATTGGTTGGAAAAGGTTGAAAAATCAGGAAGAAATCTAAGGTAACAATAAGAAATAAAAATCCCAAACAAATCAGTTTAACTTAAAAAACTATATTAACTTAGTCGGGCAGTTTGACATTAATGCACAGACAGTTATTTTTAATTATATGATAATACATTTGATGTTGTTATCAACGAATGCGCTGTACGAATACCCGATAATTCCCAAAAACTATTGGACGAAATGTTGCACGTTGTAAAACCAAATGTAGCAGTAGTCATTCAAGAATCTACCTGGCGAAAATCATTATCCAAGCAGGAAAAAGATGAAATTTCCGAAAAATATGGAACAACACCTTTAGAATTAAATGAATAGAATGATATGCTAATAAAATAAAAGCGGGAACAACCGATATGGTGAATGAATTTGATGAATGAGTGGTCGGAACCGGAAATGTTTGGGAACATAAGAAAAGACAAAAAGGTGAAAAGCTATAAAAGCGTTATGACAATTGATGAGAAAATTAAAACAGCTTTTGAATTTTTAAAATTAATGGACTCAAAGGTGTAACATTAGTTTCGTGAAATTCAAAAAATTCTGGAGTGTATGGAAGAAACTCATTGTGTATCATACCACAATTTATACCGGATGTTCTGGCAAACAGTAAAGATATGAACTAAGTGAGGGATATGAAAATGGCATATTTTTTCTTAAGTTTTATATTCTCAATTTCGGCTGTGTTTACCGCAGTCACTTTTCCCTTTTTCTTCGGCTTACACCCATCAAAGATATAAAATAATATGCGTTCGCAGCTTATTTTTAAAGTGTTGACTAACTATTCTTCCAAAGTTTTAGTCTTTTTAAGATAATACAGAAATCCAATACTAATAGTAACATCAATTATTCCAAATGCAACAATAATTCTAATTAAATCTGCAGCAAATACATAATAGGCAATAATTAATGCAAACAATAATCTACCAACACCATTCATTAAAATAATTGTCCTGTTTTTCAGTGGATTTTTCGAAACAACAAGGATAATTGCCCCTATTAATACTAAATCAATTCCCGCTGTATTTATTAGCAGCGCATTTAATGGATTGGTTGGAATTGAAACTGGCTGTCCTCCAAGTCCAAGTGCAGAATTTATATCATTAAAAAACAGCAGGTAATTTTCATACACTACAGGGATAATCAGTAAAAAGGCTGATACAATATTAAACACTGCACTAAATCGAAGTAAGTTTCTAAATTGGTTTAAAGTCTTATCGCTCATATTATTAACTGTTAATTCACTGTTTTTTAAAAATTTCTATATTCTCGTAAAAAGTGTTGCTGAAAGTTTTATTCAAGTTTTAATTCTTTTAAAAGGTCAACAGACATTTCCTGATTAAAAAAACCTGCTTTATATTTTTCATTTATATTCGTATTTTCAATACGTTTGAACTTTACAAAATCAAATCGTGCTATCAAATCGGATTTATTATTTGATTCTTTGGTATTGAATTTATGAGAATTGAAATACCATTTTAACAAACTCCAAAATCCTGAATAGGAAAGCATTCCTACCTGAAGTTCATTGGGCATGTCGGCTCTGTCAATAACCCTCAAAAGTTTCCATTGTTGCCCACCGTCATAGCTATAACACTGGTAAAATTTATTGTCGATACGTGAAATTGATAGAAAAATCCAACCTTGTTTAGCCGGAAATACTTTTAGATTACTTTTCCCTTTTATGGTATTTTTTGATTCAAACTGGGGCTTTCCGTTTTTTGTTGCAGAACCTGTAGATAAAAACATCCAATTCTCATAACCTTTCCTGTCCTTAGGTATATTGCCAGGTCTGGGAGAACGAAGCATTAAACCTGCTAAAGAAAATCCTTTAGTTGGGGATAAAGTGTTGATTCCCGTAACTTTTAATTTTGTAATTACGCTAAAGTTACCTGTTACTAATTTAAAATAAAAGTGGCTTCGGTGAAATTCTCCATACCAGCCCGAAATAGCAGGCTCAATATAAAAAATACTTTCCAATTCCTTAATCTCCACTTTGTTTGTAAAACCAGGCCAATTTTCTGTTTGATGATGCGTTTGCCAATTGGATAAGGATGATTTACTTGCAAAATCGTCATCGAGAATGGATAAATCATTTTGCTGTGCTTGAAAAAATGCTGTTTGTGTCATAAGTACGTTAATTAATAAAATGCTAAAAAAAGTTTTCATATTTGTTTGAATTTGATTTCTATGCAAATTTCAACCAAATCATTTGATTATTATTTCACATTTGTTAAAAACGACTTATGGACGAATGATTTTCTTTCGAATCCGACTTAATGATTGTTGCTTAATACCCAGATATGAAGCTAAATAGCCCAAAGGAATCCGATTGACTAAATTGGGATGTAATTTTAAAAATTCAACATATTTGGCTGTAGCATCCTGATTAACCAAATTACTTCTATGATGCATTTTTTCAAGTAATGCATTCTCGGTTATTTTATGCAAAATGTTATTCCATTCTTTAAAAAATGTAGGAATAGTATCCATGGACATTCTATCCAAAACTATTATTTCACTTTCAGTAAGCGACTGTATATTATCGGAAGCCAGTGTTTTATTATTATATGCCGATAAATCAACAATAAATTGCTTTTCCGACAAGAAATATCTGGTTATTTCATTACCATCTTTATCAATAAAAAAAATGCGAAAAACGCCTTTTTTAATAAAACCAATTCTATTGCAATATCTGCCTGCTTCTAAAAAATATTCATCTTTTTGAAGTTGTTCTAATTTTAAATAGTTTAGCAATTTTTCATTCGTTTGATTGTCAATCGAACCAAATTGATTTATATATTCAACTAATGTATTCATTTATAGGTTTTTATTAGACATTTTTTTTAACAGCATTTCTGTCTTCAATTCTTTTTTATTTTGTAAGTTCAAAATTATCATTAATATTATTCTGCTCAAAAACCTACTGAACGTGGAAAATGGAGGATGAATGGTCGACAGTATTTAAAATTACTATTCGATTATCTTCCAATTTTTGAATTTTGAATACTGATTAGAAATTGTTTTCAAAAGTGGAAAATTCATGTGAAAAAGGTTGCTTTTTTGCACAATACAGGAACGCAGGTTTTTTTAGATTAACAATACTAATCATAAAAGTGCAAAACTCTTAATATGAGCGCAATTATCCCCCATCGTTTAGTAATATAAGCAATCTTTTTTTTGTTGCGAGTCGCTTTCACAATCTGCCTCGAAGCTTTTTCAACGGTCGAAACCCAGAATTTACCATCCCCTTTTGCCATATCAGTATCTACAAATCCGGGACGAATATCGGTAATGATTATCGAGATTTTTTGCTTATAGGCTTTTTGTCGGAGACCTTCCAGATAGTTTATTTGAAAGGCTTTGGTGGCATTATAGGCAGGTGCACTTCCATTTCCGCGAAGTCCGGCAATGGAAGTAATGGCAACGAGATGACCAGAATTTTGATTCTTGAAAAACTGATATGCCCAATCCACGATATTGGTGAAACCCGAAACATTGGTATCGATGGTACGTTTTCCTACTTCAAAATTCAGCATTTCGTTTATATCGCCTGTACCCGAACTTAACATCAGCAAATCCAATCCACCTAGTTTACTAACAAGTTCATTTAGCTGACTGACAGTATCTTCTAAATTAGTATTATCCATTTGTTCCGGCACAAAAACCTCGGGATTTTTACTTAATAATTCAGTTAACAGCTCCAATCTACGACCTGTAATTCCGAGATAATATCCTTCTGCAGCTAGAAGCAAAGCCAATTCTCGTACAATGCCCGAACTTGCTCCTATTACTATAGCTTTTTCATTTCGCAGCATTTATCCATTTGTTAATAATGGCTGATAAATCAGAAGATGCATATTCAATTTCTGTAGCATTTTTGAAAGTAACAACCGCCCTGTCATTTTCTTTCCACTGAAGCAAAGTTGATTTATCTTGAATTAACCTATCTGAAGGTTGTTCCAGCTTTTTGGCTCCTCGGTGAAATATAAGTTGTATTTTCTTTAGAGGCTGAACACGCACCGTAATCCTATCTTCGTTCCCAAAACCATAATTTGGGCTATTCCACTTAATATTTTCTTCAAGTTCACCGTTTGCTTGAATTATTATTGAACGCAAACTATCAATTTCATTTCGCAGTGGATGATTCAACGTATCCAAAAAAAGTGAGACATCAATAGACAGAATTTTATTCATAACTTTTTGTTATTTTTTGAAACTACTTTATTCCACTTACAATTTGTATCAGCATTTTGTACGAAGTTCCCGGATTATTTATCTGATTTACAGTGCCTGACAAAAATACATCTTTTTCGGGAATGTAATAAGCAAAAGCACCCGAAAGTCCTGAATGTCCGATTAATGCCGGCATTTTGCGGAACATGGTGAAAATAGCAGGTAGCTGAAATTTCATTATTCCCACGCCATATTCCAGCGGAAACATTATGCTGTTCCAAGTGTAAAGTTCAGGAAGATAGCTTTTTGGAAAGAAATATCCATTGAAAAATGCTTTCAAAAAAACCATTGTTTCTGCCGAAGTAGAAACTATTCCACCATCGGCTCCAAAAGAAGTCATGGCTTTGCAAATATCCAGGGGCTTATTTTTGAAGTACATCATAGCTGCTGTTTTGTCAGCAGCATCGGCATACATATAGGTCTGCTTGAGGCCAAGTGGTTGAAAAATAACATCATTCATCACTTCAGCAATGTTTTTGCAATAAATATTCTCAATAATTTTTCCCAATAATTGAAAATTGGTGTCCGAATAATGCGCTTTCCCTTTGGTGTTTGGTGCAAATTTAGGGGTCATTTTTTTCGACATTTCCACCGTTTGCTCAAAAGTCCAGCTTTGGTCTTTGCCTTCGGATAATTTCTGGTATAAGCTTTTGCCATCGACACCTTTATCCTCAAAATAATCGGGCAATCCGCCAGTGTGCGCTAGTAAATTGCGTACAGTTATGTTATCAGAATAATCAACATTTTTGTAAAAATGCAATTTGTGCATTATTTCGAGCGAAAAGTACTTGTATATTTTATCTTCCAGCGATATTTTTCCATCTGCTTTGAGTTTCAAAATCAGTGCCGTAACGTAAAGTTTGGTTGTACTGGCTATAAAAAAAGGTTGTTCTTTAGTTAAATTACCCGCCGAACCTGTCCAGCTTTCGTTGCCTTTTTCAACGGTTAAAACTGTGCCAAAAATTGACGTATTATCAATTGTTTTGTTGATAATAGTTTGAAGCATAGCAGTATCTAAATTGGTTTGCGATTTAGTTGTTGCAACAATAAACAGTGCTATTATGAATAAATATTGTTTCATTTTTCAATTTCTAAATTTCTTTATACCAATTAAAACCTACAATTAGCATGTTTGAAACACCTTCTCTGAATCCATTATTAGCAATACTCGATTTTCCGTAAAATAATCTGTATTGCAAATCCATGGCGAATTTTCCTTTATGCCAAACTTCATAACCTGTCGAAAAAGTTAGTGCAGGTAGTCCGGTATAAAATTCGGCAGTTTTAGGTTCGTCAATAGTATAAAAAGCCGGTGCATCAAATGTTAATCCGGAGCCACCAAGAACCCACCAATTGTTTTTAACCCAATACTGTCCTGAAATCAGAATGCCTTCATAACCTCTGTCTTTTTCTTTGTACTTGTAGTTTGCTCCGGGAAGTAAAGCAAGTAATGCAAATCGATTGCTAAGCATATATCCAATTTTAATATTGGGTAAAGTTGCTGTAATTAAATTGCTTAAAGTATCATTGGTGTTTAATGATAATGAACCTACACCCATTCCGAGTCCAAAAATAAGACCTTTTCTTTCGAATGATTTTTCTTTAATTGTGTTTTGAGCAAACATAAAATTTGCCAAAATCACCATTGTTAAAATTACTAATGTCCGCATTGCAATAATTTTTTATGATTAGACTGCAAATATCCGGAATATAAGTTGGAATAAAATTACCATAAGGTAAAAAATTACATGCTTGTTTTTCTTATTCTACTTAAACTCTGCGGTGTAATGCCCAAATACGATGCAATGTGCTTTTGTGCTACACGTTGGTAAATATTTGGAAATCTGAGGGATAAAATATTATAGCGTTCTTTAGCCGTTTTGGTTAGCAACTCTATTTGTTGTTGTTGTTTGTCAATAAATGAACTTTCGGCAGAAATTTGATTAATAATCTGTCCAATAGGCATTTGTCCTAATTTGTAAAAATTCTCACTGGTAATCCGAACCATATTACACTTTTCGAGCGTAACTACTTGTAAGGGCGTTGGACTTTTCAGGAGTAGCGACATATAATCGCAGCAAAAACTATTTTCGAAAGCAAAATCCAAACAAACAAAATTATTTTCCTTCCACAAAAACAATCCTGCGCTTCCGGATAAAATAAAGTAAAAGTACTTTTCAAGTGTATCCTCTTTTTTAATTATTTCGTCTTTTTCATAAGAAACTGGTTCGCATAATGCTGCAAATTCAACCCATGCTTCTACCGGAGCATCAAAGTACTTATCAAACGACTTTTTGAAGATTTCAGCAAGCATATTTAAACGATATAATTTAAAACTTTATTAAAGTATTCTTTCAATGTGATTTATCCAACATTTTCCGACTAATTTGAACTACCTTTGCTCTGGGCGAAAATCGTCCTGAATTTGCTAAAATCCAGTTTAGGAAGCCATGAATTGCCACTGTTTTGCCTTTCATCATAGCTTTATAGCCATAGTCGGCCACTTCTTGTGAACTTGGTAATTTTAACCCTTTACCAACGCACTTTTTTCCATACCTACAGCAGCCTGAAAGCTACTTTCAGTTACTTGTGGGCATAGCGTAGTAATAGTTACACTTTTATCGGAAGCTTAATAAGCAATACCTTCGGAGAAACTCAGCACATACACCTTTTTAGTACAGTAAACCGCCATGATTGGTCCCGACTGAAAAGCTGCTGTCGATGTTACATTCATAATTTTGCCGTTCCTGCGATTTACCACATATACAACAGATATTCCTAGGTGAAATGAGTCAATGTGTAGATATTAAAATTAATCATTTGTTGTTGCTAGTTCCTATCAGTTTCTGCAAACATTCCAAAATCGCCAAAACAGGCATTGATTATCAAAAAATCCACTTGAATATTTTGCTTTGTGGTAGTGTCGTAAAACTTCTGGGCTTCATTTATTTCTGATAAATCCTTCCCGATTGTGAGAATTTTCACATCATACCTTTTTATTTAATTACGCTTTTAGTGTATCTAATTTCGCTTTATTGTGCTACTAAACTAAATTGTCGTCTTCCGAAACATGTATTTTTTCTAATTCTAACCATGCATCTAATGTAGCTTAAAAAATTTATCAATCGTTTTTTTTTAAATAGTTGCCAGTTATCGCTTGTTTGTTTATAAGTAAATTAATTAAAAACTTTGATTTTATTTTATTGATTATCAAAAAGATTACTCATCTTTTCCTTTATTATGATACACTGTTGTCCGGTAAAAGAATTTTGATTAGATTGAAAAAAGAGGAGCCAATCT
>JACDZH010000148.1 GCA_013426815.1 Paludibacter sp. | reverse complement strand
ACTCCTATGATACAACTTTTTGACACACTTTCTTATCCCGAACTCAGGTTATTAGGAATGAGTGGCGGCACCGATAGCTCGGTTGCTGCCATTCTTTTATTGGAACAGGGCTACGAAGTTGTAGGTATCACTTTCCGTTTTTGGGAAGAAGGCGAAAACACACACTTACAAGATGCAATATCACTAGCTAATCAACTTGGAATTGAACATATTACCTATAATTCACTTGGTGAGTTTAAAGAAAAAATTGTTGGTTATTTTGTGGAGGAATACCTGAGTGGACGAACCCCATTTCCCTGCGTAAAATGCAATAACGAGCTGAAATGGAAACTGATTCTGGAAGAAGCCGACCGACTTGGTTGCGAAAAAGTAACCATGGGACATTATGTGAATATCGTGACCGAAAATAATCATTATTTTGTAGCCGAATGGATTGATCCGGATAAAGATCAGTCGTTTTTCCTTTGGGGACTGACACAAGCCCAACTATCACGCATTGTTTTTCCATTGGGTCAATTTTATAAAACCGAAGTACTAACAATGGCTGCGCAACGGGGTTTTACAAATGTTTCGGAAAAGAAAGACAGCCTTGGTTCTTGCTTCTGTTTTGGCAATTATCGACATTTTCTGAAAAAACAATTGCTTGAACCCGAAAAATATATTTTTCACGGCAACTTTATTGATGAAAATGGAATTATATTGGGTCGACACAATGGTTTTCCGCTATATTCTGTCGGACAGCGACGAGGATTAATGCACCTGAACCGCAAAGTTTTTGTAAAGGAAATTCGTCCTCATACAAACGAAGTAGTTCTGGCTCCACTCAGCAACATGTACAAGTCTGAGTTTTTTATCATAGATGTAAATGTGGTAGATACATCTCTTTTCACATCAGTTTTCGATATTTTCTGCCGCATTCGTTACCGCAAACAAAACACATTGTGCCGTGTCATTTTTCTCGAAAATAATACTGCCAAAGTTGAACTTTCCGAACCACTCGAATCTATTGCGCCCGGACAAACTGCTGTTTTCTATCGCGATGGAAGAGTCTTGGGTGGTGGATTTATTTGTTAGTAGCAAATTTTAATTAGGTAGGTAATGATTCTAATTTTAATGAATTTGAAGTTTTAGCTATTGTTTTAGTTAATTCAGATTCAGTCTGTTTTTAGTCTGTTCGGAAAATTTTAGAGCAATTCTTTCAATGTTTTTACAAATCCAAAAACATCCTCTTCTGTAGTATCAAACGAGCACATCCATCGTTGTTCATGAGTCTCTGAATCCCATTCGTAGAAAGTATATTTTGAACGTAAAGGTGGAATAACATGATTTGGAATTATGACAAAAAGTGCGTTAGCATCAACACTTTGTGTAATTTTTACTCCAGGCAATTCTTTTATCTGATTTTCTAAAAATTTTGCCATCCGATTGGAGTGCGATGCCATTCGATACCAAAGATCGTTGCTTAGTAATGCGCTAAACTGTGCTGCAATAAATCGGTTTTTTGAGAAAAGTTGGGCGGATTGTTTCTGATAATAATGAGCATTTTCGTTAAGTTTATCATTAAAAATTAATACCGCTTCTCCCATCATCAATCCATTTTTTGTACCACCAAAACTCATAATATCAATTCCGCAATCTACTGTTGCTACTTTGATACTTACACCAAGCGAAGCAACAGCATTAGATATGCGCGCACCATCCAAATGAACATACAAACCATTGGAATGTGCAAACTGACACAGATTTTTCAATTCTTGAAGTGAATAAACAGTGCCCATTTCGGTACTTTGACTGATTGAAATAACCTTTGGTTGTATATGATGCACATTTCCAACACCCTTTAAGAGTGGAGCAATTAGTTCGGGCGTTATTTTTCCATTAGGTGTGGCTATGGGCAATAGTGTACAGCCAATACTTTGAGTAGGAGCACCACATTCATCAATTAGAATATGTGCCATATCCGAACATATTACAGCCTGAAATGGTAAAGTACAACATTTCAGACAAATAACATTTGCTCCTGTTCCGTTAAAAGCATATAAAACGACCAGTTTTCCAAATATTTTTTCGAAAATTTGATTCGTTTCAGAGGTAAAAGTGTCATCACAATACGAAATTTCGTGTTGATAATTAGCATTTTGGATAGCATCAAAGATTTCGGGATGAATTCCTGAATAATTATCACTTGCAAATGACTTCATTAGAATTTAAACTTATCAAAAAAACTTTTATTTGCTTTCGATTGTTCGGTAGTCGAATCATCAACAATTTCAGGTTCTTTGTATTCGCGCTGTGGAGCTTCGCCTTGTTCACGTTTTATAAAACCGACTACATCCTCCAAACCTTCAACAAACTTATCAAAGTCCTCTTTATAAAGAAATATCTTGTGTTTTTCATAGGTAACCTGTGCATCTTCGTCAAAACCAACTATCTTTTTTTTACTTTCGGTAATGGCCAAATACAAATCTTCGTTGCGACTTTTCTTTACATCCAAATAATAAATCCGCCTTCCAGCTTTGATTGCTTTTGAATAAATAATCTCATTGTCTTTCTTTTCAATTTCAATTTTTCTTTTCTCTACTTCCATAATGTTGATAATTTTTCTAACAATTAACGATAAACAATTGTGGGATTGGATATTAAATAACTATTTTAAATTGTTTGCATTCATAATAAAATATTATTTCGATAAAAACAATAATTCTAATTGCTTTTCTTTTGAGACCTCAAATTTCAGTATTTTTTTTCAATATATCAAACAAATAATTCATTTTTGTAGAATAAGTTCGATTTTTTTTTAAATAATGAGTTTCTTTTAAATCAAAATATACTCTATCTGATTAGATATCAATTATATATCCTTTATTGATAAAACTAAAAGTAATATTCAAAACATTCATTTGTAATATTTTGTATTATAACTGCAACTTTTGATAGTTGATTGATTAAATAAACAAATAAAATTCTTATTTTTGTAAATTATTAAACAAAAAATACTAAACTCGCTCAATTTGATTTGTGTCAGTATTTTTTATCTACATTTGAGTTTCAATTTTAAATAAAAAAAAATTGAAACTTAAATTTATTTACAATTTTAATCAGCATTATACCAATATATTAAGCATGAATGTATTCTAATTATTATGGAATCTACAATTAAATTTTACTCACTAAAAGCTGTGGAGTTAAGATCCTACCTTTTTTCCTTTGTTTTCGTTTCAGGTAACATTTTGCTGCCTCAGTTATGCCACTTAATACCTTTTGGAGGGCAGGTTTTGTTACCTATTTACTTTTTCACACTTATTGCAGCATATAAATATGGCATTTTTACGGGATTACTAACAGCAGTAAGCTCTCCAATTATTAACCATCTTCTTTTTGGAATGCCTGCTTTCGAAATGCTTACAATAATCCTTATTAAATCAGTATTGTTGGCAATTGCAGCTGCTTATATGGCACAAAAAACCAAAGATGTTAAATTGCAAAGTATTTTATTTGTGATTCTTTTCTATCAGGGAATTGGCATGATAGCCGAGGGTTTATTGACAAATAGTATGTTCGCTACATTCCAGGATCTTCGTTTGGGTTTTTTAGGTATGTTACTTCAGTTATTCGGTGGTTATTTCCTGTTAAAATCAATCAAAAAATAAATATATCACTTTTCAAATTTACAATTACACCAAAAAAATTAAGTTTAAAAAATGTAGATGGAGAAGTCGTTTGATGAAGTTCTTGAAAAGATCCGCACGATTGAAATTACCGAAAAATTCGATATGGTAGTGGCAATTGCAAATGGTGGTATAATTCCCGCTGCAATGTTAAATCAGAGGTTAGGGTGTGAATTTCATTTATTGAAGTTAAATCTGCGAGATGCCATGCAGCATAAATTATATGATAAACCAAAACAACTTGCCGAAATTGACTTCGACTACAGAGGAAAAAGTATTTTATTGGTAGATGATAGAGTAAAAACCGGCATAACACTAGAGTTTGCCAAACAATTACTTTCTGAAGCAGGGCTGGTAAAAACTTTGGCTGTGAACGGAATAGCCGATTATTGCTTATATAACGAATCCTGTTTCAGGTTTCCATGGTTGGTTTAAGTGTCTGAAATACAGACAATTGTGATTTTTTTTGAATTGTATTATAATGTACTAACAGAAAAAATATATACCTTTGCACCCAAATTAGTAATTGAACTGAGAATTGTATTTTTCAATTTGTTAATATTTTCAAGTTTCAGCATTTCTATCAATGAAGATATGCATTATTTAATTCTGCATAATTAAAACGTTCTCTGTATTTTATGATTAATCGAGTATTATTACGTATTAAGATTGTTCAGATCTTATATTCCTATTATAAAAGCGACAGCAAATCGTTGCCAGTTGCCGAAAAGGAATTGTTTCACAGTATCGAAAAAACCTACGATTTGTATTTTCACTTGCTTCAATTGTCTGTTGAAATTACAAAGTATGCTGCTTCACTTATTAAAACGAAACGAAACAGGCTTCTCCCCACTGCCGAAGATTTACATCCCAACACACGTTTTATTGAAAATTCATTGATAGCACAACTATCAAAGAATGAACGCTTAAATATTTATTTAACTGAACATAAATTGTCGTGGGTTAATGATACAGATATTATCAAAGAATTATTCGATGAAGTAGTTGCTTCCGATTTTTATTGCGATTATATGAATGAAACTTCGGTAGATTACACAGCCGATAAGGATATTTGGCGAAAAATCTACAAAAAAGTCATTCTGCAAAATGAAGATTTGGATGATTCTATTCAGGATCAGAATATTTACTGGACAGATGATATTGAAATGGTAGTGAGTTTTATTATTAAAACCATTAAACGATTTGATCCGGAAAAAGGTCGTGAACAAGAATTACTTCCCATGTTCAAAGATCAGGAAGATGCAGAGTTTGCAAGTAAACTATTGCGTAGTGTACTGACAAAAGGCGATTTGCTGCGTGAAATGATTGATAAAAACACCAAAAACTGGGAGTTGGATCGTATAGCGTTTATGGATATTGTGATTATGGAAGTTGCATTGGCCGAGTTGATGGATTTTCCCACCATCCCTGTAAATGTTACTTTGAACGAATATATCGAAATTGCCAAAGCTTACAGTACCGATAAAAGCGGAACGTTCATTAATGGCGTACTCGACAATATTGTGGGTCAACTTAAAAAAGAAAATAAGTTGATTAAAGTGGTGATGTTTACCGATATTAAAAAAAAATAAACTATTTTTGCAAGTATAAATATTAAAAAAAAAAAAATGAACTTATTTATTATCTTGTTACAAGCAGCTCCTGCAGCAGGTGGTGCCAGCAATTACACCGGAATATTTATGATGGTGTTGATTTTTGTGGTTTTCTATTTTTTCATGATTCGTCCACAAAGCAAACGTCAAAAAGAAATTAAAAAACAACGCGAAGCAATGCAAGTTGGAGATAAAGTAGTTACTACAGGTGGTATTTACGGCAAAGTAAAAGAAATCAAAGAAACAACAGTTATTGTTGAAATAGCTGAAAATGTGCGTATTAAAGTAGACAAAAATTCGGTTTTTGCAACTGCGGAAGATATACAAACACAAGCAAAATAAATCGGATTTTATGGCTGAAAATAGCGGCATAAAATTTCTAAAGTATTACCTGCAAAAGCTTAAATCATTCTTTTTATCAAAAGATATTTTAAGCTTTTTGCTTTTTCTCGCTTTGTCCGGAGCATTCTGGTTTGTCCATGCTTTGGGAAAGGATCGTGAAACAACATTAAATATACCTGTTCATTATGTCGGTGTTCCTCAGAATATTGCCATCACAAATTCTCCACCTTCAGAGATTTCGATAAGTGTGAAAGATCAGGGATTGAGGCTTTTTTCATTTTTAAATAGCCACAAAGTTCCATTAACAATTGATTTAAACCGGAATTTCAGGGAAAAAGGAACAATTCTTATAACTTCCGATCAACTTAGTGTTAAGATTAGTAAGTATTTGCATTTGAATCCTACAACTGTTGTTCTAGAAATTCATCCCGATTCATTATTCATAAAATACGAGAAATTAAGAGAAGCTACTTTGCCTATACAGCTTGTTTCCGGCATAGAATTGACGCCACAATATATGTTGAGCGAAAAAATTAAACTCGAACCCGGTAGCGTAAAAGTTTATGGACCAAAAAAAATTATGGATACACTGAAAACTATTCGTACAGAATACTTTGAAGTAAAAAATTTAAGTGATAGTGGTATATTTAAATGTAAATTAAAGCCTATTAAATCGGTTCGCTTTTCTACTTCCGAAACCAAATTGAGTCTTTTTGTTGAACAGTTTACTGAAAAGAAAGTACAAATTCCGGTTACTTCAATAAATTGTCCCGGACGATTATATATCCGGGCTTTTCCGGCTGTTGTAAATGCAACATATACAGTGGGTTTGAGTAAATTCAATTCGCTTACAACCAATGATATAGAAGTTTATTTAGATTACAAAGATTTGAAATTGGTGAAAACGAGTAAGCAAAAATTGAAAATTAAAAATAACAGATCATATATTTCAAATATTCGTATTGTACCTCAGGAAGTTGAATTTATTTTAGAAGAAAAATAACCAATGAAAAATATTCAAATGGTTGACTTGCGAAGTCAATATGAAAAAATTAAAACTGAAATAAATACCGGAATTCAGGAGGTCATCGATACAACTTCGTTTATTAAAGGTAAAAAGGTTACTGATTTTCAACAGGCACTGGAATCGTATTTAAACGTAAAGCACGTTATTCCTGTTGGAAATGGAACTGATGCACTTCAAATTGCTTTAATGGCTTTGGGATTGAAACCCGGCGACGAAGTAATTACACCGACTTTCACTTTTATTGCAACTGCCGAAGTAGTGGCTTTGCTTGGTTTAACACCTGTGGTGGTTGATGTTGATTTCGATACTTTTAATATCTCACTGGAATCACTCCGTAAAGCCATTACTCCTAAAACCAAAGCCATTGTTCCGGTTCATCTTTTTGGACAGAATGCCGACATGGAAGGTATTTTGGCATTGGCAAAAGAACACAATTTGTTTGTTGTTGAGGATGCATGCCAGTCTGTTGGCTCGGTTTATACTTTTTCTGACGGAAGTCAGGTTCAATCGGGTTGCATGGGTGATATTGGTTGTACTTCATTTTTTCCATCCAAAAATCTGGGTTGCTTTGGCGATGGAGGAGCAATTTTCACCAATAACGATGAATTGGCAGCCAATATGCGCGCCATTGCCAATCACGGTATGGTGGTAAGGTATTATCATGATATTGTGGGAATTAATTCGCGTTTAGACAGTATTCAGGCTGCAGTTTTGGAAGTGAAACTGAAGTATTTGAATAATTATATTTCCGGTAGACAAACTGCTGCAACTTATTATAACACAACATTTGCAGGAAATGAAAAAATTATCATTCCTGCACAATCATCTAACTCAACTCATGTTTTTCATCAATATACCCTGAAATTGAATGATGTTAATCGTGCTGATTTAATAAAATTTTTAACTGAAAAAGGCATTCCTGCAATGATTTATTATCCTGTTCCACTGCATTTGCAAAAAGCTTACAGAGATAATCGATACAAAGCGGGAGATTTTCCAATTGCCGAAAAATTGTGCGATTGTGTTTTGTCATTACCTATGCACACTGAATTAACTGAAGAGCAGTTAAAGTATATAACCAGAAATGTATTGGAATTTATTAATAATTAGGTGATTAGTTTAAAGTAATGTCGCATATTAAGTTTAAAAATAAATAACACATAGATTCATATTGTTTTCACATAGTTGCATATAATAAAAAACATTAGGTCAATGTTTGATTAGAGTTTATTTCACTATTTATTTTAATAAGTATCAAATAATCAGAACACATAGCAAAAATACCTATTGGTATTTTTTGATTGGCGGATGCGCCATCTTTGTGTAAACATCGAAGGTGTTTCTATGTAAACTTTCTACAAAAACTATGTGGTACTATGTGAAAACAATATGAATCTATGTAACCAAATCACGACATTATATTCTAACCATTACTTTATTACACAGATAATGTATAATATATAATTTTTTTAAATGATTATCGGGTGTTGTACCTAAAGAAAAATGGTTACATTTGTCTTTCAT
>JACDZH010000497.1 GCA_013426815.1 Paludibacter sp. | reverse complement strand
AAGAATCACGCTGAATAACAGCGATATATAATATTAATCGAAATAAAGTCTAAAGAATATGGATGAATTACTTGATTTACCTCCTTCAGTAGGTGGGCTTCCTAATCCAATCAAAATTATTCAAGGCGATGATACTGTTAAGTGTTATTATTTGGATTTGAAAAATGGAAGAGTAAAACTATTAGTAGAAATAGATTTAAACAATTAAATCACCATTATATATCCGACCAATACGATAGAAGATTCAACGTATTTTTTAGACCCAAAATATCGGAATATTGTCATTGAATTTGAAGGATTTGGTGTTGTAGTTGAAAAAAGTACATTTAATGGAGAAGATGTTATTTATGGGCTTCCCGAAGGATTTACTAAAACATTGAGATACGGTCTTGGTCTTGAGAGAAAATACAGAATCATAATTACAACACTCTTGAAGCATTTTCGGAAATGCGAAAAAATAATAATAACCAATATACGAACAACAGGTATTGAGGATAATTTTCTTGTTATGAATCATGAGGATTTTAACAAAATTTGCAGAGGAATTGACAGAAATAATGATTTGTATCTAAGTGAAGCGATTGTAGCTAAGGAGTCTTTCGTGTATGAAAATTTATTGTACAATACAGATTCCAAAAAATATCCGGAATTAAAAAGAAAACCGCAAAGAAACTTTATTTATAAGATTATAAGGAACACTGATTTGAGGAAATTGTCACTTGACGATAAACAAAGCCTGTCTGAATTAAAAGATAATGCTGACTTAAGCTATCTTACAATTCTTACAATAGAATTTGAAAAGAAGTTGAGCGAGAATCACAAAGAATCTACCTATCAATCATTTTTTGAAGAAAACCCATTGTTATTGACCATGTTCGCAGGTTCTCCATATGTGCAGTTTAAAAACCAAGCTTATGTGGGTGGTAAATCGTTTGATAATAAAAACGGACAATATCCTGATTTTCTACAAAATCGAGTAGGTAAAGGGGAATCTCACCCCTAAACCTCTCACAGAACCGTGCT
>JACDZH010000496.1 GCA_013426815.1 Paludibacter sp. | reverse complement strand
AGCAAAACTGCCGGAATGCACGTCAGCCAGCCAATGAACATAGGCGTGTGTTATGTGCTAGCAGCTTGGTTGTGTGTGGTTTGTCTTGTTTTTCTGTGTCGTAAGAAAGTCAATAAGATTAGTCTTGAACTACTTTTGAAGATTTTCTTTTCTCAAATTGTCTTATAAGTGCATATGCGAGTGGGAAAATTAACGTCAATAGTATTTCCGTTTTTTGGAAATTCAGTTCGAATATTACTATTGCTAATGCACTTAGAAACCAGACAATCCCTATTGACAAGAAAAAGTTGTGAAAGAATTTTTTTGAGTCATTCATGATATTAAAATTTTGAAGTTGGTTATATATTTTTTTAATCGCATTTTCCTTATTTGTAGAAGATTCGCTAGCATCATAGTCAAGTGCAGCAAAAATGCTTTTTTTTGTGTAATCTCTTGGATTTACTTCGCCCGATTCAATTCGTTGTAAAGTTCTTACATTAAGATTACATTTTTCAACCAATTCTTCTTGGGTCAAACCTTTGTTCTTCCTAAGTTCTATTATTTTCTTCCCTAATTCTGGTTGTTTCATTGCACTTAAAATTTTTGACAAAAATATGACATTACTAAATATATTTCTTCAGTTCTTTTATGTATTTCTCCCGACTTTTTCCCGACTTTCTGTCTATTCGGTTGATTCTCTTGTAATTGATTTTATTGTTGCTTCTTGTTTTGTCGAGTTCATTTTAAAATCCAACTGCAAAATAACCATTTCAAATGTTTCCAGTCGTAATGTTCAATAGTCGAAATGATAAATAATTATTCTGTCTTTTCTTCCTTAGAAAATCTGCGAGGAATTGTCTGCCAAGCAAAAGTCCGAAAGTCAGCCAATTCCGACGTTACAGAATCGTCAAGTCGTGGTACGAAAGCGGACAGTTCGTCAAAGATTTTTCATCAACAAAGTCGCTCTTTTTCATTTTTTGCTGTTGCACATAACGACCGAGGCTATGGGCATTGGCGGTTTGCGGGAGCGTTCGCTGTCGTGAAA
>JACDZH010000495.1 GCA_013426815.1 Paludibacter sp. | reverse complement strand
GTTTTACAAGTACTTATAAGTTAAAGTTAAAAGTTAGCGCAATACTACTAATTTATCAAAAACAATCTCACCTGCATTATCACCCAGATTCAAAATTGATTTTGCTTCTTTTATGTGTTGTTTTAATAAAGTGGTGTTATCAATGGCAAATTTTGCATTCATTACCTGCTCAATTGTTTTCTCTATATCAAAATTATTACCTGGACCATAATCCATAATGTTTTCGGCAATACATAAACGTAATGCAGTATCAAAAAAGTAATCGGATTCTATTACTATAATACGCCATTTTTTGTATAGCGCTAATGCTTGTTTGTTGCTTTCTGATTTTTCAACAGAGTATGGATCTAAAACACCCGATATTTCACAAAACTTCTGATTCAGTTCTCTATGAATCTCAGGCATAAGTTGCCCACTACTTTGTGCAGTGATATGATTGTAAAAGCTATAAAAAAGTTTACGGTCATCATCGTTAAAGTGGAACTTGTTTATTAATCGTTCAAACACATTAAAAAAGCAGTCCATACATCTTCCATCAATTTCGTAGTTTTTTTTAGTGTTGGCAGGTGTGCTCGTGTTTGTCATCGTGATTACAATAGTTGGCGTTTAAAATTAGTTTATTTGATAAAAAATCAGTTACAAGCTCTTTAGCAGAATTACTTGGAGCACCGACAAAAACATTGATTTTTTCTTGATTAAACAAGGTAATAGCTTTTTGCCCCATTCCTCCTGCAATAACATCCGTTACACCAAATTCACTTACCCAACGTGGATACAGTCCAGGCACATGTTCTGGTGGTGTAAGTTCTTTAATTTCAGTAATTTCACCGTTTAACACTTCTATTATGGCAAATTTCTCGCAATGCCCAAAATGAGCGCACAATTTTCCGTTTTCCATCGGAATAGCAATTTTTTTATTCATAAGATAATTTTTTGTTTTATTAAAAAGGAGGAGTATACTCAACTCCTCCTTAATTAGAGTGTGTTTATAAAGTCCTATATTTTTTGCTCGATTTTATAAAAAA
>JACDZH010000494.1 GCA_013426815.1 Paludibacter sp. | reverse complement strand
GGCCAGCATTCATGGTAAGTACTGCATCAACTTTGGATGCTGAATAGTTACTCATATGAAAAACTTACTTCTTCTCCGGTTTTTATGTCGCAAGTAGCATTGTTTTCCACACCAACCTTAAAAACTTTTCCGAAGAATATTTTTTTGTCTTCTGTTGTCGTTGTTATCTTGACGTATATTGGAATTGACTTGAGAAGAAGGACAACAGACATGCCCTGTTTGATTTCAGGAGGTTCATTAGATCCAAATACAGAGATATTTTTCATCCCGTTACATATATCAAAAGTCACATTTACCATTTTCTCTCCTTTAAAATTCTCATTGAGGCTTAATCATGTCAGTTAAAATATCCGACAATAAGGAAGATGGAATAAACGGCGTTACAATTTGTCCTGGGCATCCACTCGGTAAAACCATCGACGGCAATTTTGATGATGTTGTTTACATTACTATCCCAGACTCCATGAGGGAGGAGTTTATTGCTATTCTTCAAAGGAGTATAAAAGAAAACCATCCGTTTCATTGTCTTTTTTCTGGGGATATAAAATTAAGACATAATTTTGTTGCTGGCGCATAACGTTAAAGGTCACCGGCGCGGGCCGCTCGTGCCCGCGTCCGGTGGAGCGCTGGGTTGGGCACTAAGTAATTTGAGGATCGAATCTAGTTCTTTTAACGGTTCGGCTCTCAATAACTTTCCTTCAGGCGATAGCAGAAAAATCGCTTTGTCCCCCTTATGAAGGCTTAATTCCAAACCCGATCCAGTGACAAGCGGACTACACATCTTTTCACCCCGCTGATGGATTATGCCCTGCCGATATACACACACAACGCTCTTTTTCAATGTATTACCAGAGACAATTTTTTTGATGTTAGCACTAAAGCTGATTTCCAAATCAAAAGTGGACCGCGAGGGTGCACTCACTTCTGTGATTTTGACGACAGCTATCAGGGTAGCCCTTGGCACAACCAAAAGAGGCTCGTCAGCAGAATCTGTGGTGGTGTTCAGGTTCTGGCAGCTTGCCAAGT
>JACDZH010000493.1 GCA_013426815.1 Paludibacter sp. | reverse complement strand
CGCAAAGATACTAATTATTTTTAAAAGTATATATTATTTCGTTACAATTCCTAAGACAAATTTTCCCACAAAAAGAAGTAAATAATAGACAACAAAAAATGTCTTATTTTCACTTCTGCAAATACACTATTCAACAAGGGGTTGCAACCCCTTGTAGCTTAAAAATGTGACATTATTTTAGACCAATTACTTAAAAAAACCTGATAAGCAATAACCTGTCAGGTTTTTATTTATTTTTGCTATCATTATAATGAAATGAATCGCACTTATTCTCGTCCAATGCCATGTATTTAAGCTTGTGATGCAGAAAAACTTCTATTGTTGTATACTACCTTACAAACGGTGTGTATATGATTACTCAATCAGGAATGAACGTAAATCAAAAAAATGTCGGTTTGTGTAAAAATAATATTTAACACATTCAATTGTTTATTTTACCTCATCTTTGAACCAACTGGCGTACATGGCATATTGATGAGCTATTTTCCGATTAATTTCATTGGTTTGCTCAGGTTCTACATTCTTCACAAATTTTGCTGGAACACCTGCCCAAAGGGTAAATGGCGGTATTTTAGTATTGGTTAAAACCAAAGCACCGGCAGCAACAATTGCCCCCTCACCCACTTCGGCATAATCAAGTAATATTGCGCCCATTCCTATAAGTGCATAATTATTAATTTTGGCACCATGCACAGTCACATTGTGACCAATTGAAACAAAATCGCCAATTTCTACTGTAGATTTTTCATACAAAGTATGCAACACTGAACCATCCTGTATGTTTGAATGATTGCCAATGCGAATTGGGTTTACATCTCCACGCAAAACAGTATTAAACCACACACTACAACCTTTTCCCATCACTACATCTCCCACAACTGTTGCGTTTTCTGCCAGATAACAATCCTCACCTATTTGCGGAGTAAAACCCCGAACTGATTTTATTAATGCCATATTTTAATTTTTTATTTAGTTTCACTATTGACCGACAAAAATTAAAAACTGTCGGATTTTAAATTTATATATCT
>JACDZH010000147.1 GCA_013426815.1 Paludibacter sp. | reverse complement strand
AATTCCTTGTGTTAGCTATAAAAATGAATTTTAGGTACAACACCCGATACTCATTTAATTTTTTTATATCAGCATTTGAATGAAAACAACCAATTGCTGCTGATAAAAATGAAATGTAATAAACAGAATTAGGATTGGCAACAATTTTCGAAATATAGGCTTCTATAAAATCATCATACTTTTTCTTGTTTTCCGGGTCATAAAAAAAAGCAAAACCTGGGTATTTCATCTGTTCCAAAATATAGGTTTTTTCTTTTAAATCGACTTTTAAAATATTACTGTGCGAAACAGTATCGTTTTTAAGAAACACACTTTTTATCAATAATGAATCACTGTTGTTTTCAAAATTATTAGCCTGAGATATAAGCGTATCATTCTCTAATACTGCAGCAAAGGTTATTCCAAGTGTATCGTTTTTAGAAGTAAAAAAAAAATATAATGCCCATATATTTTGAGATACCGAATCAGGAATATTGAAAGTCCAACGATAATTGTCAGTTGATTTTCCTGTAATATAATGAGCCTTAGGTGTCGTACTAACAATTTTCATAAAAATACTCTCATATTTTTTGCCTATTATGTCGAATTGAACGAATCGTCCTGGGTTGGCAGAGTCTTTGACTGTATCATTTTTGCCGGATACCCATCCAGTTTCTATAATTGCAACTAATAAGAAAATAAATTTAAATGTTTTCATCTTTCGAAAGATTTTGTAAATAAGAATTTAGGGAGTTTAATGTAAACTATTGAAAGAATAGATGCTTGGTTTTTTAGTATAATAAACAATAAGCCAAGCTTCTTTAATAATTGTTAAACAGAAACACAATTACATCCAGTATCAGTCCCTTTGCAAATACCACTATTTACTCCTGGTTTGTAGCAGGCAAAGGCAATGCATTTACCATCGCCCCGCTGGCGCGGGTCTGTGACTCGTGCCAATACAGAAAAAGATAAGAAACTTTCTTTTTGAATAGCACAGGTCACAGACCTGCACTAGAAGGAGAAGCTATTGTCAACAAGCGAGTTACGGTAATTGCCAATAATTACTGTTTATCACTTTAAATTATTATCAAGAATATCACCCAAATCTAAAAGAGAAATATTTTTAGCTATAATTATACCTTTTTCGTCTAAAAGAAAATTTGATGGATAAGATAATATGGATAATTTCCGGGTTTCTTTAAAATCAAAATCTAAATATTGTGGCCAAGTGAGACCGTATGAACTTATAGTACTATTCCATTTCTCTATATCTACCTTTTGATCAACAGAGATTCCAATTACATTAAAACCTTTAGTAGAATAATTATTATAAAGTCTTTTTAATTCTATAAACGAGCTTTACAGGGCGAACAATTACTAAACCAAAAATCAATTAAAGTATACTTGTAATTTGAATTAAATGCATTTACATAGATGTTTTTTTTTGAATCAGATAAATTGAGTATAGGAAAAGGATTACCAATTCTACAAACCCGGGCAGCTTTCAATTTTTCAATTAAAACCATTGCTGTATAAGTTTTTTTTAACTTATATGAAAAACTATTTGCAATAGAATCGTAAATATCTTTATATCCATTTAAAACTTTTTCAACAAGTTTCCATAAAGCAATATAAGAATCCGGGTATTTTTTAGTGTAAAGTAGTAATAATGTGTCATTTTGATTTGATAAAATTTTCATTTCGTTTTCTAATTCACATTCTTCCTTTAGAGGCAAAGCATTATTGTAAATTTTATTAATACTGTCTTTCTTATTAATGTATTTGCTAATATTTAAATTATAACTTTCGAACCAAGATGTATAATTTAATTTAAACTCTTTTATTGTAGAATTGTTTATTTTAGGCATACCTCTTGATTCATTAGTATTTACCTTTATTAGTTGTAATCCTTTTTCTACAAAAAACAAGTCAGAAAGATAAACAACAATCCCGTCACTCATTATAAATAATCTAAATGCGTAAGGATATTTTATAGGTGCGGTGAAAATAAATTTTCCATTTATTAACTTTGTATCGTAGCCATCTAGTTTAAAGGGATAATAGATTGATTCTAAAGCCCCAAGATGAACAATCCCACTTTGAATATCACACTCTCCTTTTAACGTAAAGTTGTCGATTGATTGACTAAAAGAAAATATTGGATTGAATAAACATAAAATAATAAATACTTTAAATGAACCTGTTTCAATAAGATTTTTCATAGAGTGGGTTTAATTTAGGAGGAGACATAAGTCTCCTCCATTTTTTAAAATTTATTGTTTAGAACAATATCTCCATGGAGCTGATCCATGACATGAACAACCACCATTACAATCATTTGTTTCATTTGCACAACTAGCAGAGCATAGATTAGAATTTCCGTATCCACCACTTCCAGCCATAATCTTACTCATTTCCTTTCTACTCATTTTGCCTATCATGTTTTCAAGGCTCATTTTTACTGTTTTCATATTTATTTAATTTTTTTAATTTATGGCATATACAGTTGCAAATATACGCCGTTTGTGTTAATTGGTTTACATCCAATGGCAACCATATGCTCCGTGCATTGAACATATCATTGAATAATGAAATTCTATTCACCAAAAATTTTCTCAAACAATTTATCCATTTCCTTTTCATTTTCTTCGGAATAACCATCCCATTTACCGATTATTTTTCCTGTTTTATCTATTAATATGTATTTTGGTATTCTATCGGTTGGATATTTCTCACTTATATCTTCTGGATTAATATAACCAAGTGAAGTTTTTTCTAAATCTTGAACTGATGAAACCTGATGCCAATGAGAAATATCATGCTTTTTTAAAGCAGATAACCAATCCTTTCTTGATCTATCTGTAGATATACCAATTATTTCGAGTCCTTTATCATGATATATAGAATAAAGATTCTTTAAATGTGAAAAACCTTTAATACATGGAGAACACCAACTTGCCCAGAAATCTAATAATACGTAATTAGTTCCACAAAACTCGGATAATTTTATTATTTTACCGATTGTATCAGGAGTGAGAAAATCAGGAGCCATTTTCCCTATACTAGTAGCTTCTTTTTTCTTTATGTAAGTATTAGTTTGCAAACCGGCTGAACATAATCTCACTTTCTCAGCTAAACTATTAAAAAGAATTCTTGCCGAATCTACAGATAAATATCCTTGAGATACAACTATTTCAATAGTATGCGTAAGCACTGAATAATATGAATTTGGATTTGCTTTAATTAATTTAATTTCTTTTTGGTATTTCAGACTTAAGATTGAATCACGTTGACCCGAGATTAATCTGTTTTCTTCTGACAGTTTTTTGTAATTTGAATCTGTTTCTGGCGTAATTTCCATTTTTTTATCATTTTTCACACCTTGTTCGTGAATTTTAATTGCCACATTTTCTAAATCTTTAATATTTTGCGTGAATTGATCAGCATCTTCTTGTATTTTAGATCCTTTTAGAATAAATTCGTCAGGCTTTGTTTTTGGAATATATAATTCCATTTTTGCAGGTTCAATATACAAAGTAATATTAATTTCACCAATCTTCAATTGAGCCTCGATTGGTTCTTTTAATTCTCCTTTAAACTGAAACTGACCATGCTTGATTTCGGAAGTATATTCTACTTGTAACCATTTATTGTGAACCAACAACCAATATGACAATATAGCATTGATAGAACCAGCACTCTCAACTTTACCATTTAAAACAAATTGATTATTTGCGAATACATTAATCAAATTAAAAATGAATAATAATAAAAATAATATTACTTTTTTCATGTCTTTTTAGTATTAAAGATGGTTGTGTAATTTTTATAAATCACACAACCATCAAGATAGATTAGTAACCAACAACTTAACTTAACACATTATTAGTATCGAGCACAAACATTTCCTGAATAATTGTAGATAGGAACACATTTTGGAGCACCTGGACAACAATCAGAACTTGATTTACAATAGTCGTTACTACATTCATTATTTCCACCACTTCCAGCCATAATCTTACTCATTTCCTTTCTACTCATTTTGCCTATCATGTTTTCAAGGCTCATTTTTACTGTTTTCATATTTATTTAATTTTTAGAATTTGTGGTATATACAGTTGCAAATATACACCATTTATGTTAATTGTTTTACATCCAATGGCAACTATATGCTCCGTGCACTGAGCTTATCATTGAATGTGTGGCGGTTATTCTAAAATAAAATACGCTAAATCGTCATTATTGTAAGCATCCAGCAATTGATATCCATCAATAAATATGGTGGGGGTAATGCTTATTTTCATTGCTGTACACCAGTCGAACATTGCCTGTATATTGTTAGCTTGTGTTTCTAATGCTTTTTCTATCGGGTATTTTGCAGCAAAGGTTTTGTAATCTTTTTTCTCTGCAAAATACCAATCATCTAATGCCGATTTTAATACTTCCGGTTTCTCTACCGATAAAATTAATAAATGTGCTACGGGATTAAATCCCGGATGTTCCAAATGATTTGCAACTGTAAAAATAATTTTTACTTTCAAATCGGGTATTTGTTCTAATATTTTTTCTATTTCTTGATGTGCTTTAGCACAAGGTCCACAATGCGGATTGCACACTTTTACGAGTGTATGGGTTGCAGTTAGATTTCCAAATTCAATGCCAATGCCATCGGTTGGTATCGTGATTTGTTTTTGTTTCCTTAAAAGTGTTTCAAATATTTCGGTATTAAATTTAATCCGCAAGTATTCCCTTTTGGTATTTTTGGCTTCCTGAAGTTTTAGCAAGTAGGGTTTTAAAACATACCAAAGTAAAACAGGAATAAAGTAAAGCAAAATCCTTTTACTGATTACCGAAAGATGTAAATCCTGAACAGATACTAAAAAACCATTTACCAACACATTTGCTCCTCCCAATATCCATAAAGCCTGCACCGAAAGGCACAGCACACACCATTGTTTGGCTACCCGTCCCTGATAATAAATGGAGAATACCGTGTAAGGCAGGGCTAATACATTCAAATACCCAATTATTGTAATAGAAATGTCAAGGGGAGCGGCAAATAATAAGGTGAGTAATCCGCCGGCAAAGTAGAAAAATCCGACTTCACTCCAACTTAACCATTTGAATAATTTGGCTTGTTTGCCACTAAGGATAGCATCGCAATTTCCTTTTACAATGCCAGTACAGACTTTGTGAAGCAGTGGATTATTACTGTCAATCTCGTACCAAAGTAAAAGTGAACTCACTATGACACCTGTGAATAGAACCAGAAAATGCAGGTAAATAGGAATAATATCCTTGATTGCTGAAATTTCAATATGCTGTTGTAAAAACAGTATTGAAAGTATGGTGGTTAATAGAAACAATGAAGCGGGGATTAAACTCTTGATAAATGCATTCCGGTTATTTGCTTTAAATTCTTTTTCGCCCGAAGTTTCCGTTTTTTCTGCAATCATATAAACGCCTTTCCACCTTTTCGAGAAATTTTCAATAGACTCCGACTTTATTTTACCATCTTTGATGGAATAAATTTTCAAGTCTTTTTCCAAAATTTCAGTGACTATTTCCAATGGGCTTTCAATACTGGATGTATAAGCCATAAAAGGGGTAGGGAGTTGATTCAATTCAGTTACTTCTATCTTTCCTGCTGCATTGGGAATGTTCCATTTGCTAAGTGAATCGCTAATACAGAGTAAACTTGGCCAATCGGGATGATTTTGCAAGGTTTCATCTACGGTTGTATCAGTTACTTTTACATTTAGTAATTTCAGGAAAGCAATTGTTGCCTTAACGTTGGGTTCGAATCTGTTGAACATAATTTATTCAGTTATCAATTAATATTTATTTATTATTATCTCAGCAATGGCAGCAATCCCACTTTAAATGCGTCCACCGTATTTCCTCCAAAGAAGTTAGTACCCGGGCAGGTTTTGGTTGAGCCGGTTCCTTCTTTCAGTATTCTTTTTCCGGTGTTCAGGTCGTACCAGTGGTGATATACCACCGTATTTTCGTTGGCTTCCAGTTTGAACCGTCGTAATAATGAACGGGTTATATGAACAATGCATTCCCGCTGCTGGGTGCTTATGCTGTCTTTCTTACGATCGAAATTACCAAGGTTTTCAATGCAAATACCGGGAGTATTTACGCCTTTAATTCCGGCTGGAACTGTATTCAGATTGATTCATACTAGGTGCCATTTTTTTCAATATAATCCCAAACATTCATATTCTCAATTTCCAAAATTTCATCACCTACGCTTACTTTTGTCGTATAGTGAGAACCTATATTTTCAATGAATATTTTTTTGTCATTATAGGAAGTGATTAAAAGTGGATATGATAATTGTTTCCATAAAAAATCCGGTATATCACATCGTGTATGCCCATTGTTGAAATGTGCTAAAAACTGCTGCAACGATTTATAATATTCAAAGTTATTACTTGTGTTTTGAACAATGGGAATATATGCTTTGTACAAACTGTCAATGTTTAAACCCTGGCAATTGTCCATATTAGCAAAATTATAGGAAATTTCTTTCCATACTGTTGAGAGTTCGAATAGTTTTTGTTCTTTGCTGACGCTATTTAAGCTCTTCTGTGCTATGATAATCATAATATTCACAAATAGTAGAATTACTAAAATTATCTTTTTTGATTTAAAGTATTTCATTGTTATAAATGTATTAGGTTTTTATTGACTTTATCAATTACATATTCCTTTAACGATATTTCAGAAGCATCATGCAAACATTCAAAAGTTGATTTTCCAATTTTTGTTTCGTATATGCTTCCTTTTGCAGCAGGTTTTCTGAAGACACAATGCCTGATATAAATAGCTGGTATGCTAAAGTTAATTCTCCGCTAGCGCAGGTCTGTGACCTGTGCTTTTCAAAAAATACGCTCTTCTCTTTTTCTGTATTGGCACGGATTACAAAACCGCACCAGCAGGGGATTACTTGTCCCCATAATATTATTTTTTGATGGTTCAATCTATTTGATTTTATTTTCAATCTTCAAATGCTTAATTTATATAAACTCAACCTCTTTATGATTTAGTCATACGCAAATTTGACATTTCTTGTGATATAGGCACTTAATCCTGAGCCACTTCTTGCAAGTACTTTCATCGTTTCAACATGCATTCTTCCTGCTTTTCCCGAATAACTATATGTGTATGAACGGGAACTTCCTTTAAACCAAACTGTAATGCATGATTCTTCTATTTGGTAATTCGTTACTGGAGAATTACCACTCCTATTTGAATAACTTTCCATATATTTTATTATTTTTATTGTTAAAAATTTAATTTACACTTTTCAGTTTTGACAGATTTCTTTTTCTCACTTCTTATGACACGAGTTGGAGCAATAAAAGCACCCATCCGCTGTGGGGTATGTTTTTTTAGCTTCCTTTATGGCATCGGCACAAGAACCAAAATAGCCCAGGTATGAACGGTTTTCGTTAGAGGGTAAATAACTACAAGTTTCAGTATGCACTTCGTGATCGCCGTTAGGCTGTGCTTTTTTGTTTACATAATAATATTGATACATAAAAAACAGGTTATTGAGTTATTATTTTATTTATTTTTAATACCCAAATCCCCGCCAACCACTATGTCAGCAGGGATTCCGGTTCACTAGTTTAATTGGTGGGTGGTGTATCCGTTTTCGGTGGAGTAGGGCGGCTGTTGTTGGCAGCTCTTACCACTTCGTCCAGTTTAGCATAAAGTTCTTTCCAACCGGGGAGCGTATTCATGGCTTTTACCACGTTGAAGTAATTGTGCAGGCTGGTTTCGAGGGTTTTGCGCAACGAGGAAGCTGATTCCATCATACGCAGTTCGGAGTTTTCACCGGCAACTTCGTTAAACAACTTTTCGAAGGCTGCTTGAGCCTCTTTTATCTGGGTTACCACAACGGTTAACTGCATCCGGGCAATTTTGGCTGCATTGTCGGGTTTATCTAACTCTTCGAGCAGTTTTTTCATTTGAGCCGTTTCTTCTGCCCATTTGTAGCGATCCAGATCGATACCGTATTTTTCAATAATGGCATACACGTCTACTGAATCCTGATGGTAAGGTGAACTGCTTACCTTGATATGTCCGAGCAAAATAAATTTCAGTCCACCAAACGGTGCATCACGTTTGTTGTCGGCTTCCATGAGCAAGTTACCCTTGCCGCTGTACGCTTTTTTGGTATAAACAGCATCGTAATCGTTATACACCGTTGTGTGTCCTGCGTTGTCTCGGGGTACAAATATATAGATTATATTTAATGAGTATCGGGTGTTGTACCTAAAATTCATTTTTATAGCTAACACAAGC
>JACDZH010000146.1 GCA_013426815.1 Paludibacter sp. | reverse complement strand
TTGGCTCCTCTTTTTTCAATCTAATCAAAATTCTTTTACCGGACAACAGTGTTTTCAATACTAAGAATTTCTCCCGTTAATTTAAATATACTTCTGTTTGCATATCTGAAGCAATTTATTTACTTTTGCTAAAAAAATTACAGGATTTGAAATTGTAAATATTTTTAATTGAAAATTTATATGATGGTAGCATTTAAACGTGTTTTGTTGAAATTAAGCGGCGAATCGTTGATGGGTGAAAAACAATATGGTATCGACGAGAAACGATTGGGTGAATATGCTTCACAAATTGCCGAAATTGTTGGTTTGGGCGTACAAGTCGGTATTGTGATTGGTGGAGGAAATATCTTTCGAGGAATGAGTGGTGCTGCCAAAGGTTTCGACCGTGTACAAGGCGACCAAATGGGAATGTTGGCAACTGTGATTAATAGTTTGGCGTTAAATTCTGCTTTGCAGGCATCAGGTGTTAAATCACGTGTGCTCACAGCCATCAGAATGGAACCAATAGGTGAATTTTACAGCAAACAAAAAGCCATCGAGGGCTTAGAAAAAGCTGAAGTCGTTATTCTTTCCGGTGGAACCGGTAATCCGTTTTTTACCACAGACACAGGTTCTTCGCTTCGTGCCATCGAAATTGAAGCCGATGTAATGCTCAAAGGAACACGTGTTGACGGAATTTATACTGCCGATCCCGAAAAAGATATGACAGCGGTTAAATTCGACGAAATTACCTATGACGAAATTTACAATCGTAACCTTAAAGTGATGGATTTAACTGCCACTACCATGTGCAAAGAAAACAATATGCCAATATATGTATTTGATATGGACACAATTGGCAACCTTAAAAAAGTAATATTGGGCGAAAAAATTGGAACATTGGTAAAAAATTAATAGTGCCATTATCTTTTAAACTGGGTTCCAAATGCAGATTGTATAAATATGATTTGATAGAATCCAAAACCCTCAAACTCTTCAAACTCTTCAAACTCTTCAAACTCTCAAACTCTTTAAAATATGCAAGACGTAAAACCACATCTGACCCATGCAGAGGAAAACATGGAAGCTGCTATTCTGTTCTTGGACGAATCGTTGGCGCATATTCGTGCCGGAAAAGCAAATCCAAGAATTTTGGATGGAATAAAAGTAGATTATTATGGTCAACATGTGCCTATTTCGAGTGTGGCTACCGTAACCACTCCCGATGCCAAAACTATTAGTATACAGCCTTGGGAAAAAGCCTTGATTTCGGTTATTGAGAAAGCCATTATGAATTCCGATGTTGGCATTACACCTATGAATAATGGCGAAACCATAAGGTTGGGTATTCCGCCACTCACCGAAGACAGACGTAAACAACTGGCCAAACAATCGAAGGCAGAATGTGAAGATGCCAAAATTAGTGTTCGTAATGCTCGCAGAGATGCCATAGAACATGTAAAAAAAATGGTAAAAGAAGGTCTTCCAGAAGATGTAGAAAAGGATACGGAGGTTGCTATTCAAAAAATTCACGACAAATATATCAAAAAAATTGATGAAATGTACGTTGCAAAAGAAAAAGAGATTTTAACCGTTTAAGAAATTTGTAAATTCAACCTTGATAATTTTTGAATTGGAAAAAAAGTTCAGTCATCTCATGTTTAGTGGGATGACTGATGTTTTATAAATTCAAATATTTTTTATGAATTTAAAACAATTCTATATTTGTATGCTTCTTATCGTTTCTGAGTTTGGGCTTGCTGCCGAAAAGTCGGATACAATCGTTTCGAAGTCAAGTCTGTTCATTTTTCCTCATGCTTCGTACCAACAAGAAACGAGTGTAGCACCTGGCGTTGCTTATGGTTATTATTTCAAAAGTAAAAATATCGGTCGTATAAGTTCCATTTCGGGAAGTGCGGTTTATACATTTCGACATCAGATTTTGTTCAATTTAACCCCAAAAATCTATTTTAATACCGATAAATGGTATTTATATGCTAATTTTAATCTCAAGAATTATCCCGATTATTATTTTGGCTTTGGAAATATACCCACAAATATTAACCAAGCATTTACATCTCGAAATATATCCTTACTTTTACAACCTCAATTTATCATAGCCAAGAATTTCTTTATAGGAACTTCAATTTCAGTGCGTTACGAGCGAATATTCACCGATTCGACTTTCAATATCAATAAAGCCGATATTTATAAACGATTTGGCAATGCTGGTTGGACTCCTTATTCTCAATTTCGTACCGGTGTGGTAGCTGCCTTCGATAACAGGGATAATCAATTTTATCCAACACGGGGTGTTTTTGTCAAATCACTGTTTACAACATCAAAAGAAGGTTGGGGAAGTTCATATTCAATGCAGGAAGTTTCTGTTGATTATCGTCAATATCTGCCTGTATTTGTATCACATACTTTGGCATGGCAGCTTTATTACGATGGTATTTTTTGTGGAAATAATATTCCATTCCAGTTATTGCCAACTGTAGGTGGACGTGATATAATGCGCGGATTTAGACAAGGCATGTATCGCGAAAATGTGATGATGATGTTTCAAACAGAATACCGTATGCCAATCTACAAACGACTGAAATCTGCCGTTTTTTTTGCTGTGGGTGATGTAATGAATAGTTCCGATTATCGTATAAATAAACTGAAAGCGGCTTATGGAGCAGGTTTCCGTTATCGTTTGAATGATGCAAGGGTTCATTTGAGATTGGATTTTGCGCAAAATAATTATGGCGACAAATTACAGTTTTATATCACCGCAACAGAAGCATTTTAGAAGAGACGCTGTATGCCACGTCTGAATAAAATGGAATATGCAGGATGTAGAGACGCGTTATGCCACGTCTGTACTACAAAATGCAATTTATTGGTTGCATGAAATACAAATAAAAAATGAGAGGTTTAGTCGTTAAAAATACAGGCAGTTGGTATCAGGTGAAAACAGATAGCGGTGAATTATTTGAATGCAAAATTAAAGGTAATTTTCGCTTAAAAGAAATTCGTAGTACCAATCCCATTGCAGTGGGCGACAAGGTGGAATTTGAAAAAAATGTTGACGGAACAGCCATGATTCATGCCATCAACGACCGTTGGAATTATATTGTTCGACGGTCATCCAATCTTTCAAAGCATTTCCAAATATTGGCAGCCAATTTAGACATGGTTGCTTTGATTGTTACCGTAAATTATCCCGAAACTTCTCTGGTTTTTATCGATCGGTTTTTGGCTACAGCCGAAGCATATCGAGTTCCAGCGTGTATTGTTTTTAATAAAATTGACCGTTATTCCAACGGCGAAATGAAATACCTGGATGCACTTGTACATTTATATACTTCACTTGATTATCCAACCTTTAAAATTTCGGCAAAACAATCGGTAAATATTGAGAATTTGATGACTTTTTTAAGCGGTAAAACCACTTTGTTTTCCGGTTATTCAGGTGTAGGTAAATCAACATTGATAAATGCAATTGCTCCACAGTCTATTGCTAAAATAGGTGAAATTTCGTCTTACCACAATAAAGGAATGCATACCACCACTTTTTCTGAAATGTTTGAACTGCTTTCGGGTGGTCATATTATTGATACACCGGGGATTAAAGGCTTTGGAACCATCGACATGGAAGAAGCCGAAATTGGACATTATTTCAAAGAGATATTTGCAATTTGTACTGATTGTAAGTTTTCAAATTGTACCCACATTCACGAACCGGGATGTGCTGTTTTGCAAGCTGTCGAAAATCACACCATTTATTTATCACGTTATCAGAGTTATTTAAGCGTTTTGAAAGATTGTAACGAGGGAAAATATCGATAAATTGAATATTTTATACATATAGCTATCAATTTATCACAAAATAAGTAGGAAATACAAATATATTAAATACATTTGCATTGAATTTCGTTCAAATAAAAAGAACCCAATATATTTAAGAAAATAATTAATACTATGGCACAACATCAAATAGACAGATTAGACAAAAAAATTCTCCAATTAATTTCACAAGATGCTCGCATTCCGTTTTTAGAAGTAGCCCGCGAATGCAATGTTTCCGGTGCTGCTATTCATCAAAGAATACAAAAACTTCGAAATACCGGTATTATCAAGGGTTCTGAATTTGTAGTTGACACTTACAAGGTTGGTTTTCAGACTTGTGCCTATATTGGTATCATGTTGAGCGATATCAAATCGTTTAATACAGTGGTGGAAGAATTGAAAAAGATTCCTGAAGTTGTGGAATGTCATTATGCAACAGGTAAATATTCAATGTTTGTAAAAATATATGCCAAAGACAATCGCCATTTGTTGCAAATAATTTTGGAACACTTAACGTTAATTCCGGGAATTGCACATACCGAAACTTTCCAAATTTCCCTAGATGAAATTTTCCGACGTCAATTATCAGTTTTCGATATCGAATCAAATGTCGAAGTTATTGAAGAAGAATAGATTACAGCTAAAATCAATAACTGTTTTTTATAATAAAAACTGGAAAAGCGTCCGAAGTTAAAACCTTCTGGACGCTTTTTTTCATAATCTTCAAACCCTTCAAACCTTTCAAACGTCTTACATTCTCTCTGGTACATCAATTCCCAACAACCCCATTCCAGTTTTGATAACCGATGCAGTTGATTCGGAAAGTACAAGTCTGAATTGTTTTAAATGAGGATTTTCTTCCTTTAGTATTGTAAAATCGTGATAGAATTGATTGAATTCTTTCACTAACTCATAAATATAATTGGCAATCAGTGCCGGACTAAATTCTTCACCGGCAAGTTTGACAACTGATGGAAATTCCGAAAGTAATTGAATAAGATAACATTCTTTTTTAGTTATTGCTATTTGTTTGTTATCAAGGTGTTTAAAGACGATACCTTGCTCATTGGCTTTTCGCAAAACCGATTTGATTCGGGCATGTGTATATTGAATAAATGGTCCCGTATTTCCGTTAAAATCAATCGATTCTTTGGGGTTGAAAGTCATACTTTTACGAGGATCGACTTTCAAAATATAGTATTTGAGCGATCCCAATCCAACCATTCGCACTATTGTTTCAATTTCTACGGGCGTACAATTATTAAGTTTTCCCAGTTCTTTGGAAGTTTCGCGCGCAATCTGAATCATTTCATCCATTAAATCATCAGCATCAACTACAGTACCTTCGCGACTTTTCATTTTACCCTCGGGTAGTTCAACCATACCGTACGAAAAGTGCACCAGATCTTTTCCCCATTCAAAATCCAATTTGTCTAGCAAAATAGCAAGTACCTGAAAATGATAATTTTGTTCATTTCCAACAACATATACCATTTTATTGATGGGATAATCGTCGTATCTAAGTTTTGCAGTTCCAATATCCTGAGTCATATAAACAGAAGTTCCATCGGCGCGCAACAATAATTTTTCATCGAGTCCATCACCAGTTAGGTTAGCCCAAACCGATCCATCTTCGCGATGGTAGAATGCTCCGCTTGCCAGCCCTTTTTCCACTTTTTCTTTCCCTTCGAGATAAGTTTCTGATTCATAATAAATTTTATCAAAACTTACACCCAACTGTTTGTAAGTTTTATCAAATCCTGCATAAACCCAGCCATTCATGGTTTCCCACAAATGACGAACATCAGCATCGTTGTTTTCCCATGCCAGCAACATTTTCTGAGCTTCGAGAATCAGTGGAGCAGTTTTTTTAGCATCCTCTTCAGTAATTCCTTTTTCCATCAAAGTTGCTATTTCGGCTTTATATGCTTTATCGAAAACTACATAATATTTTCCTACCAAATGATCGCCTTTCAAACCGGTACTTTCGGGAGTTTCACCATTGCCAAACAGTTTCCAGGCTAACATTGACTTACAAATATGGATGCCGCGGTCGTTTACAATATTGGTTTTTACCACTTTCCAACCGTTAGCTTTTTGAATTTCGGCAATGCTGTGGCCGAGTAAGTTATTGCGTATATGTCCTAAATGAAGTGGTTTGTTGGTATTGGGCGACGAATATTCAATCATCATTAATTTAGCATCATCGGTAACAACCGTTTTGCCGAATTCATTATTTTCATGGATTTCATTTAATGTTTCGAGCCAGTAATTTTGCCTGATACTTAAATTTAAAAAGCCTTTTATCACATTAAATGACGAAACTAACGGGTTATTTTCTTGTAAGTATGCACCAATTTCCTGTCCGGTTTGTTCCGGCGATTTACGGGCTGCTTTGACAAAAGGAAAAATGACAACAGTAAGGTCACCTTCAAATTCGCGTTTTGTTTTTTGAAGTTGTATCTGATTAGGCACGATTTTCAATCCATAAAGAGATTCAACGGCTTTGGCAACTAAGGTTTCAAGTTTTGTTTCTAAATTCATTTTTTTTGTTTTCATTCGGACTGCAAAGATACAAAAAAATATTTAGCTGTAAATTAGTACTTGTGGCAATACAAAGCAAAAAAATATCGCCTGTTTTTCAGTCCGAAAAAAAGTCGATAAATTGTTGAAAATAACTCTTAATTAGAATATTTTCCAACCAAGCGATTTAACAAAAGTACTTGCCGGAAGATTATAATCGGTCAAACTAGTTTCGTACATATTACCAATCAAATTATATCGAAAATCTAATGCCAACATCAAAAAATCAACACATCAACACCCACACCGACTTCTAAACCAATATTTGATTTTTAACTTCCGAAAGAACCGAGTTGGTGTTGAAAGTACCTCCGTTAAGATTCTCATATATAAGCGATGAACCAGCATCAAAACGATGTTTTGGACCGGCAAATACACACAGATTTATTAATTTTAAATCAAGTAATTTATATCCAATTAGAAATGGAATATCTACTGTGTTGATAATCACATATTTATGTAGATTATAATTCACATGAGCATCTATTATATTTGTTTTAAATATTTTTTTTGCATCGAATAAAACAATTTTGGTTGATAAAAAAATGGAACAAAACCCAATCGACCGAAAACACATGCATGAAAATTATTCCAAATCTCGTTTTTTACTGAATTTGCAACATAAGCTCCGTTGTTTACACTACTCATGCAGTGCAAAATCAAAGAAGAGTTATAACCAGTTTTTACTCCGAAACGAAGTTGCCCATAAGAAATCGAAACTAATAGCAGTAGTACTGCTACAAGAATATTTTTTTTTCATATTTTTTTTAATATTAGTTAAGTGCTTATCCACTTCGGTCAAGTGTTATTGCTAATATACTATATTTCAAGCATTTATATAAATGGCGAAATCGAAGCTAATTCATTGACATAATGGCTGTTGTGCTTTTTAACCTTTATCGAAAGGGATAAGCAGTATTAGTTATTTATGAAATATATAATAAATGATATGTTATTTATGTTTAATATTCAGATAAACAGACTTGTAACTCGTAACTAAATATTTGTAAATATTTAATTGGTAGTTATAAAGTTACCCATATTGGATTATGGATTTTAATTTTAGTACTATTATAAATTAGATCTCCCTTTTCAGGTAATTGAATAATATATTCTTTTTTATTCGGGTTTGTAAGTTCTCGGTCGCGAAGCCAGATATTAAAATCTTTCAGATGAGAATAGTTGATACCAAATCGTATTGCCCAAGCAGACCAACTAACCACTGAATCACTCACAATCGCTTCTTTGGTACTAATGGTTGGATAAAAATCATCACGTTTTAATTGATAACCAAAAGCTTTTGGATTTTCGAGAAATTGCTTAACGGTTAAAATTCGAAATACATATCTGCTGCTTTCAGAACTCAGCAATATGTCAAATGCCTCATTTGCATGTTGTTTGTCAAGTTCTTCGTATATCCGTCCCATACCAGCATTGTACGAAGCGGCAACTGTTGCCCAGTTTTTAAACTTATTGAAGGCACTTTTAAAATAATTGCAAGCAGCAACAGTTTCTTTCACAATGTGATACCGTTCGTCTACCTCATCATTTACTTCCAATCCAAATTGTTCCGCTGTTTTAGGCATCATTTGCCACAAACCAGCTGCTCCGGCAACTGATAAAGCACGAAAATCGAGATTACTTTCTATCACGGCTAAATATTTAAAATCTTCAGGAATACCATTCTGTTTTAAAATAGGTTCAATAATGGGAAAATAGCGGTTAGCACGTTTAATATGTAATAAGCTGACTGAATGGTTATATGCAATTACAATTTGTTC
Source organism: Paludibacter sp. (assembly GCA_013426815.1). GTDB lineage: Bacteria > Bacteroidota > Bacteroidia > Bacteroidales > Paludibacteraceae > Paludibacter. Next base: position 169 of record JACDZH010000146.1, on the reverse strand, counting down.
GCGGTCGAACCGTTCGCGCATATCGTATCGTTCTAACGAGATTGTTTGTCCAGCAAATTCAACTTTTGATGGTATAGGAAAAGACAGAACAGATTCTATTGCAAGTGTTGATTGCAATAGACATTATTTGAATTAATTTGTTATATGGTTGTTTATCAACAATATTCAT
>JACDZH010000145.1 GCA_013426815.1 Paludibacter sp. | reverse complement strand
GACAAATGTAAACTTTTTTCTTTAGGTACAACACCCGATACTCATATAAAATAAATAATAAATTATTGTAATACATATAATTTACAAATATAATCATTTAAATTTTATAATTCAACTCATTTCCAACATTCTCCATATAGGTTTCACAGCTTTCATTCTAATTTTTTCATCTACAAGTATTTCCGGAGTTTCATTTAAAAGGCATTTATACAGCTTTTCTAGCGTATTTAATCGCATAAAATTACATTCGTTGCAGGCACAGGTACTATCGTTAGGTGGTACTGGAATAAACTTTTTATCAGGGTTATGCTTTTGCATTTCGTGAAGAATCCCGCTTTCGGTAGCTACTAAAAAGGATTTTTTTTCTGATAAAGTAGCATAATTCAGCAAAGCATGTGTAGAACCAATAAAATCGGATATAAGCAATATTGGACGTATACATTCGGGATGAGCCAGCACAAGTGATTCGGGGTGTTCCGATTTTAATTTTATCAACTTTTCAACAGAAAATTTCTCGTGTACATGGCATGCTCCGTCCCATAGTAACATACTTCGTCCGGTCACACTGTTTATATAATTTCCGAGATTTCTATCCGGTCCAAAAATTATTTTCGCATCTTTTGGAAATGAATCAACTATTTTCCTGGCATTTGTTGATGTTACCACAACGTCAGTCAACGCTTTCACGGCTGCTGTGGTGTTTACATACGAAATAACTGTATAATCGGGGTGAGCATTGATTAATGCCTCAAATTGATCCGCTGGGCAACTATCGGCTAACGAACAGCCGGCATTCAGGTCTGGAATTAGCACTTTTTTAGTTGGTGAAAGAATTTTGGCTGTTTCGCCCATAAAATGTACACCACAAAGCACAATAATATTGGCATTAGTTATTGCTGCTTTTTGTGCCAACGCTAAACTATCTCCAACTACATCGGCTATATCCTGAATATCGCCCATTTGGTAATAATGAGCCATAATCACAGCATTTTTTTCTTTCTTAATTTTATTTATAGCTAATATAAGTTCAGTTTTATTCATTTAGGAAGTTTTCAAGATTATATTTATATTATTCTTTTTAATTTTATAAAAAACTATTTAAAGATAATAATAGCTTGTTAGTTTGGTTGATAAAAATATTGCAAAATGATTGTATAATTCTTTATTAAATTTTGAATCATGGATACTAACAATTATGTATTAATAATTCCAATAATAATAAGATATTTACAAACTTTATCAACACATAGTTAATAAGCGCAAAGTTAGAAAGTTTTTGTGAAAGTTGATGCTCATAATCAACCAAAACAGGTTAAAAAATAAATATTAAAAAAGTGCTAACTATTTTGGCGTTTTCAAATTATTTGATAAGTGAAGATGTTTTTTAATTTTCCAAATATAGTTGTAATATTTTTTTCAGGGTTTATTGGTAAGTTTTCAACAGTTTGTTGATGCTTATTAAATAGCGAAATTATTGGAACTATGACTATAACCGATGAAGTGGTTACTATTTACCATAACCTTGTTTGCGGAAAACAGGTAGGCATACTTGAATGGTTTTTACAACACCAAAAAAATTGGTTTCAAACTGATATTTTGTCTCTTCGGTTGTTGTTTCTTCTATAGCACCTGCAATACCGTTATCAGTATTGCAAATCCCCATCGCCGTGATGCTGCGTACACTTACACACCTTTGTCTATTAATTGAACCGCTGCTACTAGTCCAATACCGGTATTAGCACCGGTAATCAAAACTACTTTTGCTTCCATATTAATATTTTTTGCTGGAAAAGATATAGAATTTTATATAAAATACAAATTCTAATTAATTAGGTTTTAAACAAAGATTTATTACTTTTGTGTTACTACTTAAAACAGTCTATAAATGAAATTTTTGGTTACAGGAGCCAATGGTTTATTGGGTCACAATGTGGTGTCAGAATTATTAAAACGCCATTATCAGGTGCGAATAATAGTACGCAGTAGCCAGAATATTTACTTCGATTTGTCGGCGGTAGAAGTTTTTTTTGGTAATTTTTCTGTCCACCAAACTTTAAAAGAAGCTGCCGATGGTTGCGATGCCATATTACATATTGCAGCAGTAACATCCATAAATATAATATGTTATGAAGACTATAGTTAAATAAATGTTTTTGGGGCTTATAAAATTGGTAATGTAGCCAATGAGTTGAATATTAATAACATAGTTTTTGTAAGTTCTTCCAATACAATTGGTTATGGAAATAAGCAACAACCATCAGATGAAAGTCATATCATGGAGTTTCATTTTACCGATTCGTTTTATGCACAAAGTAAAATGGAGGCAGAACAAATATTTATTGCAGCCTCAAAAAAGGCGAATCAACATATCGTCATTGTAAATCCAACTTTTATGATTGGTGCGTATGACCCCAAACCAAGCTCAGGAAAATTGCTGACAATGGGTTATCGTCGACTATTGATGTTTGTACCTAAAGGTGGAAAAAACTTTGTGGCAGTAAAAAATGTGGCGGATCTGATTTGTAATGCTTTGACGTTTGGACGTAACGGAGAAAGATATTTAGCATCAGGAATAAACCTATCTTTTAACGAATATTATTCACTTCAAAAGCAAGTTGGAAATTATCGGCAATATCTGATTGAATTACCAGATATTGTATTGATTTTGATTGGAAAATTGGGGGATATATTTCGAAAATTTGGAATTCGCACAGAGGTCTGTTCTATGAATTTGCGGCAACTATTGATTAGGGAATACTACAGCAACCAAAAGGCCAGAACAGAAATAAAACTTGAAGAAACAGATTTGAAAATTGCTGTTAAAGAGGCTATTGAATGGTTTAAAAAACATAAAATGTTAAAATTGCATTAATTTTTCAATGGTTTATATATTAAGCATCAATTACGTAATATTATTATAGCATTCTACAAAAAATGCTGTATCTTCGCTTTTCGAAAAACCATAAAACAATGAGAAAAGTTACTTTTTTCATAATTTTTATCTCTATGTTGCCGAATTTATATGCCGGCAATCGACAAAAGAGCATTGAATCTATTCCTTTCGAATTGGTGGGTAGTTATGTGGTTATTAAAGTAAAAATAAATGATTCATCGCCATTAAATTTAATACTTGATTCGGGAATTAGAAACACCATTATTACCGAATTGATGGAGGGCGATAAAATTTCTTTGAACTATTCCGATGTTAAAGAACTAATGGGATTGGGCATTGGTACTCATCTTGGGGCTTTAACCAGTAACTTTAATACACTAAAAATTGGTAAAATAATAATACAGCCCAAAACAGTTTATGTACTTCAGGAAGATATTTTTGAGCTTTCAAAACATTCCGGTTCAAAGATTAATGGATTAATTGGAGTAGATTTTTTTGAAGATTATGTTGTGGAAATTGACTATTCAGCTCATCGAATTCGATTTTTTGATAACCATAAAGTTTTGAAATGTCCAAACGGATACAGTGAAATTCCAATGACTATCGAAGGACAAAAAATGTTTATTCAATTATCAGTTCTAGAAACAGACAGTACATGTAAAAATGTGAACATGCTGATTGATACAGGTGCTGAGTTAAATGCCTGGTTTCAATCGTTTAAAAAAGGATCTGTGCGTGTTCCAGATAAAGGAATTCGTGGAACAATTGGACAAGGGCTGAATGGAGAAATTGTTGGAAAGTTTGGACGGTTAACTCAAATTTGTTTTGGCGATTTTTGTTTAAGCGACCCTATTGTTTCATTCCCTGATTCAGCATGTATAGATGAAATTGTTAAAAATTCTGATCGCGATGGTACAATTGGAAGTCAATTAATAAGTCGTTTCAATTTATTTATCGATTATTATCATAAGCAGCTATATTTAAAACCGAATGGAAATTTCAAAAATCGATTCAAGTACAATATCGCCGGAATAGAAATTTCGCAAATCATTTCCTTCTACCCACAAGTCGAAGTTTGGCTTATTTGGGAAAATTCACCGGCAGCAAATGCCGGCGTAAAAGTTGGCGATCAGATTATTGAAATTAATGGAAAAAAAGCTTTTCAACTTGATATTAACGAAATAAAATATATTTTCGAAACTCCTTCAAACAATCCACTTCATCTCGTTGTATTAAGAGATGAGAAAGAAATATCATTTAAAATTGATATGAAAAATCAACTATAAGAAATTGAATTACAAAGTTTTTAATCGCTGTTTAAACTAAGTATGAAACATACATCTATTTACAATAAAATATTCACCAAAAATGTCATTTTGTTGATAATTATTTTTTCCCTTTTTGGATTTCAGAAAAGGTGTAACGCTCAAATAACTGTTGATAGTTATATTGGTGTTGGACAAACTCTTGTTTCTGAAGGTGCTTATGGTGATTTTTCAACTGGAATTCTGGCAAAATTTGCAGGATTTAAAGCCTCATCAGGCGCACTGATTTCGCTTTCAAATACTCAGAAGAACATTTTTGCTGCTTATTCTATTTCACTTTCAAAGGATTTTAGTATTGATCACTACCACGCAAATATTGGTGCCTTCTATCTTTGGAAGCCTTTCTCGGTAGATTTTAGAGAGACAAATGTTGGACTTATTGCCGATATCAGAACACGACATTTTGGCTATTCAGTTGGGCTAAATTCACGGGTTTACAGTTTTACCAAGGCGGCAAAACAAAAATACAATTTTCAAGATTCTGTAAGCACAAGTGTAACAGAACCTTTGAATTTAATGTATAAATTATCCTATTTTCGACCGTTCAAACATTTCTGGTTATTTGAAGCAAGTGTAACAAATTATGACAGATATATTATTGTTCATGAAATTAATCCAATGTTTTTTACAAAGTTTTCGTATAAAGTAAATTCTAAATTACAATTATACAGCGAATTGTGCTATATGCAGGCTGGTTTTTTTAATGTTCGTGTAGGATATTTCGGATTTTCTGCCAAAGGAGGTTTGTTATGGCGTTTAAATTAATAAAAGTAGAAATTTTATTTTTATTCTTTGTTGTTTTTTTGTTGTGCGGATGTAAGTACGAAAATGACTTAACCGGTTTCGTTGTATCTTCTGAAACTGCTGATGATCGGTATGAACAATCTCAAACTTGGAACAATTCTCACCCTTTCAAAAACTTAATTGTTGAAGATGACAATTATAGTATTTTAGCTGCGGCTGATAGTCATATTGGGGGAACAACCAATTTTAATATTTTTTTAACTGAAGCAAAAAAAGCCGAAAATTTGGTTTTTGTGATGGATGGTGATATTGTTTCGGGGCTAAAAGATGACTATTCAAAATTCAATCTTCTTTTACCAAAATTCGATGACAAACCTTATTTTATACTAATTGGGAACCACGATTTGTTTTTTCATGGATGGAAAACTTTTTTTGAATTATACGGCACTTCAACATATTGGTTTACTGTACAAACACCATCAGCAAAAGATATTTTTATTTGTCTCGATTCGGGAAGTGGTACACTGGGAGCTATGCAGTTAGCTTGGCTGAAAAACACTCTTGCTACCGAAAGAAAAAAATATCGAAATTGTATTGTGTTTTCACACGTCAATTTTTTCAGAAACCGACATGCAGGTTCTTCAAACTTATTGGTTCCCGAACTTTATGTTTTGTTCGAATTATTTGCCCAAAACAATGTGAATATGGTAATCTCCGGTCACGACCATGCCAGATCATTAAATGTTTTGGGAAATACTACATATATCATAATCGGCGCATTAAGAGACAATTATTCCAAAGCCGGTTATCTGAAACTTAGTATAACGAATTGTAAAATTGGTTACGAATTTAAGAACATAAATTAATTCTACTTTGACAGATTTATCCTAAAAGAATAGTAACGCGGATTTAGCGGATTATTTTTTTGAAATGATAACTGATTTATACACGGATTATAAAATTTCATAATTGAAATTTGCAGATTGAAGTTATATGTCTATTTATTTCATCCAAATTTGGAATTGTCAAAATTTAAAACCGAATTATATCTGTTTTTTTTTCAATTTATATCTGTTTTAATCTGCCTAATTCGATAAATCCGTGTTGCTATCTTTTGAATTTCTTTCCTTGAAAATTAATCTTTGATCTGTTGAAGTAGAATTAATTGTCAATTAATTTTTTTATCGATTGATAAATCACTTCCTGAATTTTAGTTCTGATTCCTGATTTTGCCAATTTGTTTACTCCGTCATTGGGATATGTTCTGTTGCTGAGGAAAACATAAATTAAATTATTGACAGGATCAACCCAGCAACAAGTTCCGGTATAGCCGGTATGACCATAAACAGTTGCTGGCGCCGAAATGCAGCACGGACTATGTTGTGGATTTGATGGAATTGGTTTGTCAAATCCCAAACCGCGCCTTCCACTTGCCGAAGTGGTGGTAGTGAAGATTTTGCAAGTTTCTGCGCTCAGATAAGTTTTGCCATCAATTTCACCATTGTTAAGCAACATTTGAAAGACGGTTGCCACATCCCTGGATGATGCAAATAAACCGGCATTACCCGAAATCCCACCTAAAAAAGCTGCGTCTGGGTCATGTACAAAGCCTTGTACTACACCATTGCGTAAATAATCATTTTTCAAAGTTGGTGCAACATCTTCTTTTTTATGCGTTCGCAATGGCAAATAAGCCATATTTTTCAAATTTAGTGAGTTATAAAATTCTCTATCCAGATAAACATCCATCGACATACCACTTAAAGTTTCAGCAATTTCTTTCAACAATATAAAGTTCACACAACTATAAAGATAAGTTTTGCTACCAATGCGTGTATTTACTATCATTTGCATTGATGCCTTATGTAAACGTTTGTGAACGTATAAACTATCCGAAATCTGTGATATAAATTCAGCAGAAGGAAATTTTGAGACCCAATTTTCTTTGTATCTTAATGTTGTACTATTCATTCTGACTGTATGAGTAGTGTCTTTGGTTGACAATAAGAAGGAAGGTGTATTGTTTTTTTCAATCGGCAAACGGTGAAATGGAAGTCCTTCCGGAAGTCCGGTTTCATGAAACAATAGTTCTATAATTGTAATATTTTCTTTATCGCTACCCCTTAGGTAAGTTAGATATTGTGACGCTTTATCGGTTAGTTTGAGTTTGCCTATGTCGTAAAGTTTCATAATGGCTAACAATGTACCCGTAGTCTTCGAAAGAGAAGCCAGATCATACAAAGTAGTCGGTTTCACTTTTTGTTTTCCTTCATAAGTATAGTTTCCAAAACACTTATCGTAAACCGGTTTTCCATCTTTCATTACAAAAACCTGACAACCCGGAAAAATCTCAGATTCGATGGCACTTTTCACAATGGAATCGATGCGAGCCAGCTTTACAGAATGCATCCCAACCTCTTCAAGCGTATATAGAACCGATAATTTATAGCTGATGCTGTCATTAAGTTTATCACTTAAAGCGATATATGAATTAGAAATCATTGATTGGTAATTCACTGCATTAACAAGTAAATTGATAAAAAATATACCGATCAGAAATAATAGTATTTGTTTTTTCATTTTTTCCTTCAATTTTCATATCTGACTTTTAGGGATTAATTATAATAATTAACTATCAGAAATACAGATATATAATACTCTAATTTAGGTATTTATTTTGTGCAACAATATTAAAAGTTATTGCACTAATTTTTCAATGTTTTCACACAAGTTTATACAAAGATTTTGGAATTAGGATTCATACATCTACGTGCTTTTCCAGCATTCCATAAATAAAATATCCTTTGCAAAAATATACAGATAATTCTGCTTTTCCATTATCTATTCAAAAAATAACTCTGATTTTGAAATAAAAAAGTTATCATCAGTTTGTGATCTCGAAAAAAACAACTATTTTTGCAGTCCCAAACTACGAAATAGTAAAAAACAATATAAAACACATAAAGCAATGAAAAGGACATTCCAACCTTCTGTTAGAAAGAGAAAAAACAAACACGGATTTCGTGAAAGAATGGCAACAGCTAACGGACGGAGAGTATTGGCTCATCGTCGTGCCAAAGGCAGAACAAAACTAACCGTTGCAGATGAACCTCGCCACAAAGTGTAAATATTCTGTAAAATCAGTATTAAGAAAGTAAAGACTCAGATAAGTTTTTACTTTTTTTATTTTTATGTCCTTTGGTTGTAATAAATTGAGTAATTTTGGCACTTCAATAAATTGTGAACTGAAATTAAAGTAAACAGTTGATTGTCAGGATCTAATTTCTTCGAAACAAACATTACCTTCTTCAAAAAAATGAGTTAGTGCTATAAAAAAAATATATTAACCTGAGTTCGGGATGAGAATTTTAAAATTCAATTGATAATTGAGGTGAATTTTCCCATTCAACGTTAATC
>JACDZH010000492.1 GCA_013426815.1 Paludibacter sp. | reverse complement strand
AAGTAATTGGATTAGGAGAGTTAGAACCTCAACCTTATTGGGGTTTTGACGATTTGGCGAATAAAGCAGGAACTAAACTTCTAAATTGCTTTTATGTTCAAGCTGACATGAAGAAAGAAGACGGAAAAGAATTTTACAAATACAACAAAGTGACAATGTTACAGAAATTCAGCTTTGATGGATTTTTAGAAGCACTCGAAAACGGAAATATATTGATTGACTTTGACGCACGAACAGGACACAATCACGGAACGAAATTTAGAATGCGACAGAATTGTTTACCGCATTTATACGAGAAAATAACTGAAATAATTTAGCACGACAATTGCCTAGCCCATAACACCCGCCTATGCGCACTGGCTAATCTGACGTGTATTTAGGAAGCTCATCGCCCGCATTCACTTAGTCGTTTCACGACAGCGAATGCTCCCGCAAATGAAACATACCGTACAACGGTGCCGCCCGTGCCCATAGCCTCGGTCGTTATGGGCAGTAGCAGGAATGAAAAGACAGTTCTGCAATTTGGGATAAAATCTTTGACGAACTGACCGCTTCAGTGCCATGACTGGACGAATTTAAAACGACTCAAATTGTGCAGTTTCGACCGTCTGATTTGCGGACAATTCTTCGCAGATTTTTATGGAAGAAAAGACAAGAAAACGACTTGTGATTCATGTTACGACCATAGCGACTGAAAAACACGAGTAAACTGAAACGTTTTCGGTTGGTCGACTGAAAACAAACAAACAAACAAACAAACAAACAAACAAACGACTTTCATTCTGACTGAATTTCTGAAAATGCTGACTTTTATTGCGTTTCGACTGAAAACAAGAAGAAAAAAAACAAAAAAATCTCATTCCGACAGATTTTCGGAATTTCATTTTGCGACTTTTGCTCCTTGACAACCTGAAAAGAACGTGACAAACTGACGACTTGTGAAATTTAACGCAAACGTGTTGAGAAACATGAAACTCGACAACGAATGTGACTCAAAGCAAGGGATACATCTTGTTCACTCCAGCCACGGGAGGTTAGA
>JACDZH010000144.1 GCA_013426815.1 Paludibacter sp. | reverse complement strand
TATATACACAAATTTTTAAACACTTTTGTGACTAAAAAAACACACTCTAATTATACCAACTGTACATAATAAAATGACCCAAAGTCATTTTTATGTCTACTGTTATTTATGCCGATGCATATCGAGTATTTCGAGATTCCGTGCAACGGAACAAACAAATAGAACAATGAGACGAAGTCGTCCCGATAGCTATCGGGAGGGCTATATTGTTTGTGCAATCGGTATTATAAACAAAAACGGACTCACCTCAATGGTAAGTCCGTTTTTCGTATTTTAAGTAACCATTTTAATAAATTTAAGAATACTCTTCGATAAATTTATTAAGAAATTATATTCATAGTTTGAAATATATTCAATGACCACTTGTTAATCTGTTTATATGTTTTTTCAACTGTTCCATCAATAGCTCTGAACAATAATTTCGGATCGGCAAAATTTTCAGAATTATCATATACATAAAGCCTATCAACAATAGTTGATAGTTTTGCACAATTAGCTATTGATTTGGAATATCGGCTAATAATCTTAGAAATAGGTACATCATGTCCGCCCTCCATGACTCTATTGGCTATACGTGAAGCATTAATGGTTGGTGAGTCAGTTCCTACAAAAAACAAACGAATAAAATAACCTGCATCTTTAGCTCGTTTAATGAATGATAGCTTGTCATCGGCTGAAAGAACGGTTTCAAAAAGAATTCCTCGTTTGTTTTTCAAGCATTCCTCACGCAATTCTTCGGCACGATGTGCAGCTTTCATATTAGCTTCGGGAGAATTCCAATCGCCAAATTCATCACGGGCGATATTATCCGGATTAATATACAAACACCCTTCTATCCATTCATGTTCAAGAATTTTACCTGTGACTGATGTCTTACCAGACCCATTTGGACCTGCTATAATAACTAATTTGGGCTTCATTTTACAAGTGGCTGTTTAGCCTTAAGGATACACAACAGTCGCAACTCTTCCTGAAATTTTTTGTTGGCAATTTCGGCTCGCTTTCGAACATCAATGGCAACCTCTTTCATCAATTGACCAAGTTGTTCATCGGTAGGTTCTTCATCTGATGTAAAGCGATATGAATCAACCAATTTTAATTCTAATTTATTTTTCATTTGTTTTAATTTTAGTTTAAAACTTAATACAAAGGTCGTAAAAATTACTGAATATTCAACAAATTTGATTACGCTTTTGTTGAAAAAGAAAAAACGGACTCACCTCAATTGCAAGTCCGTTTTTTCTTTCTTCAAGTCCCCCTTCGGGGGATTTAGGGGGCTTTTATTCCTCAAGTAGTATCTCCATGATGGTGCAAGCTGCTTTAGCCACCGGACTTCCGGGACCAAAAATGGCTGCAACACCGGCTTTGTACAGAAAATCGTAATCCTGTGCCGGAATAACTCCACCTGCAATTACAATAATGTCTTCGCGACGCAATGATTTTAATTCGGCAATTACTTGCGGAATCAACGTTTTGTGACCGGCAGCCAAAGACGAAACGCCCAAAATATGCACATCGTTTTCTACAGCTTGTTTAGCTGCCTCGGCAGGAGTCTGGAACAATGGTCCCATGTCCACGTCGAAACCGCAGTCGGCATAACCGGTAGCTACTACTTTCGCACCACGGTCGTGACCATCCTGACCCATTTTAGCAATCATTATTCGCGGACGACGACCTTCTTTTTTTGCAAATTTCTCTGTCAGTTCGCAAGCTTTAATAAAACTTGCATCATTTTTAGTTTCTGATGAATACACGCCTGATATAGTTCTGATGGTTGCTTTATAACGACCTGCAACTGCTTCGCAGGCATCTGATATTTCACCTAAAGAAGCACGCAAGCGAGCAGCTTCAATGGCTAATTCTAATAAGTTACCGTTTCCGGTTTTAGCACATTCTGTAATAGCAGCCAAAGCAACATGTACTTCGGCTTCGTTTCGGTTAGCACGCAATTGTTTCAATCGTTCGATTTGCTGAATACGAACAGCCGTGTTGTCCACTTCCAAAATATCAATGGGTGCTTCTTTTTCCAAACGGAATTGATTTACACCGACAATAATCTGACTTCCGGAATCGATTCGTGCTTGTGTACGAGCCGAAGCTTCTTCAATACGCATTTTTGGAACACCAGTTTCGATTGCTGCAGCCATTCCACCCAATTTCTCAACTTCTTCAATCAATGCCCAGGCTTTTTCAGCAATTTCGTTGGTCAACGTTTCAACATAATATGAGCCTGCCCAAGGGTCAACTTCGCGACAAATATCAGTTTCTTGTTGAATATAAATTTGAGTATTTCGTGCAATACGTGCAGAGAATTCAGTTGGTAAAGCGATTGCTTCGTCCAATGCATTGGTATGAAGCGATTGTGTGTGACCCAATGCAGCAGCCATTGCTTCAACACAAGTACGACCAATATTGTTGAATGGATCTTGTTCGGTAAGCGACCAGCCCGAAGTTTGTGAGTGTGTACGCAATGCCAATGACTTTGGATTTTTTGGATTGAATTGTTTTACGATTTTTGCCCACAACATACGTGCAGCACGCATTTTGGCAATCTCCATAAAGTGGTTCATCCCGATTGCCCAAAAGAAAGACAAACGTGGAGCAAACGAATCGATATCCATACCTGCATTAACTCCGGCACGTAAGTATTCGAGTCCATCTGCCAACGTGTAAGCCAACTCTATATCGGCAGTTGCACCAGCTTCCTGCATGTGGTAGCCGGAGATTGAAATAGAATTGAATTTTGGCATTTTTTGAGAAGTAAACTCAAAAATATCAGCAATAATCTTCATCGAGAATTTAGGTGGGTAAATATAAGTATTACGTACCATAAACTCTTTCAAAATATCATTTTGGATTGTTCCTGCCATTTCTTCCAGTTTTGCACCTTGCTCCAAACCTGCATTGATATAAAATGCAAGAATTGGAAGTACAGCACCATTCATGGTCATTGAAACTGACATTTTATTCAATGGAATACCGTCGAACAAGACTTTCATATCTTCGACCGAGCAAATGGAAACACCGGCTTTTCCTACATCACCTACCACACGTTCGTGGTCTGCATCGTAACCGCGGTGAGTCGGTAAATCGAAAGCCACCGACAAACCTTTTTGTCCTGCAGCAAGGTTACGAAGGTAAAAAGCATTGGATTCTTCGGCGGTAGAGAATCCGGCATACTGACGAATTGTCCATGGTTGCATGGCGTACATTACGCTATATGGACCACGTAAATAAGGTGGAATTCCTGCTGCATAATTCAAATGTTCCATGCCTTCCAAATCGTCTTTGGTATAAAACGGCTTTACAGGAATCAACTCAGGTGTAAGCCATGTACTTTCGGTCTGAGGAGCTTTTGCAGTAACAGCAAAATTGTTAATGTCGATATTTTTGAAATTTGGTTTCATATTTTTTATTCTTTTTGAACGCAAAGTTGCTAAGACGCAAAGTCGCAAAGTTTTTAATATTAAATACTTAAAGAAAATAATTATTGACTTTTCTTCTAATCCCATCCCTTAATAAGACAGTATTGAAGTTTAATAAATACCCTAATCTCATATTGGCTAATTTCAAATATGAAACTAACTTGGCTTCGTCGATTGGATAAATATCAGATATAGATTTCAATTCTATTATAATAACATTTTCGACTAATATATCAATTCTGAAATATTTTTTTGTTTTTCGTCCCTTGTAATATAGAAGTAAATCAACTTGATTTTGAAAATTTACGCCCTTGTTACTTAATTCTTCACAAAGACATTCTTCATAAATCGATTCCAACAATCCAGGTCCTAGTTCCTTATGTACTTCAAATGCACAATCTAAAATTATTTTTCCTAATTCTTCGTATTCAGATTTTGAAAACATACTGAAAAATGTTTAATAAGCAGATAATGAATTATTTTTAATAGCAAAGTTGAAAAGGCAATAACTTAGCGTCTTTGCAACTTAGCGTCTTTGCGTTAAAAATACAGTTAACATAATGGCTGTAACTAGACTGAATTTTAAAAATTTCATTCAGAAATTCCGGAAAAATATTTATTAAATTATAGAATCGGAAAAACTATAAAAACTGCCACGTCCCACACAGCATGCGAAATAATAAGTGTTACTAAGTTCTTGTTGTATCGGTACAAAAGTCCCCAAAATGCTCCACAAACCAAAGCTGCCATAACAAGCATAAAGTTGAATGACCAGATGTGTACCGAAGCATAAATAAGAGTCGTAACAATCATGGCAGTCCATTCACCATATTTGCCTATCAATGTGCGTTGAATAAATCCGCGCCAGAATATTTCTTCGGCTGGACCAACCAACAACAAGAGTAACAAACTCAAATACACTGGATTTTCACCATTTTTCATACCATAGATTCCTCCAATTTGCGGTTTTGCAAAATCAAAAATCATGGTGGAAAAATAATTTCCCAGATAAAATACAACCCAAAGTACTGCAGCAGAAGCCAAACCAATAAAAATGTCTTTTACCGAAAATTGAAATTGCTTCTTGAAGTTCTCGCCCAGAAAAGCACTCATAAGTGTCAGAATAGTTCCGGCACCTGCCATTGCTATCCAAAAATTGACAAATGGGCTTGTCCACGGTGAAAACATCACAAACCAAAGAACCGCTGCAACCAATATTGGAATTAATACTTTCTTCATAACCATTTAGCTATTAAATTTGACAATGCAAAAATTACGCTGAATGCCATTACCAATTGTGCTGAAGTTGCATCCAAATCTTTTATCAATTCAGGTTTTTCTACTTCTGCCATTTGCATTATCCTTATGTTTTTCAAAGCCAGCGGCAATGTAATAACAACAGCTAGACACAAAGGATGTAAGATGCTAAAAGCCACCAATATTGATACAACAACATAAGCTCCTAAAGCCAGCAAAATATATTGAATTTTGGAACCTTTTAAACCCAAAAGCATGGCTTGAGTTTTGATATTGGCTTGTCCATCGTGAAAAATATCGCGGGTATTGTTGGCATGTAATATATTAACAACTAAGAATGCAATAGGAATTGACAATAATAATACATTTAAATTCAGCTCATTGGTCATAACATAAGCTGTGCCCAAAGCAATCAGCGGTCCATAAATAATGAAAATCAACAAATCGCCCAATGCCATAAACTTAAGTTTATAATAAAAATAAGTACTGAATACACCAAATAGCCCAATCCAAAGTAATTCATGCCCGGTATTTAACAACAAGTAAATACCCAACAGTGAACCCAGTAATAACATTCCAACACCAAAATACAAAATACTTTTAGGTTGAAAAACGCCATCCACCAACAAACGACTTGAACCAAAGGATTCTTTCCGATCAACTTTATATTTGTAATCGAAATAGTCGCCAATCAAATTTCCACTGGCTTGAAAAATACAAGCTCCGAGCAAAGCCAACAAGCCATAACCCCAATTCACAGTCGAACCACTGGTTTGTTGAGTATAAAAAATATAAGAAATGGCTACAAGCGCAGGCATAGTTGAAGCCGGAAACGACCAGGGTCGTGTAGCAATTATCCAGTTTTTAGTTGTTGGACTCATAGTTTATTTAATTCCAAGTTTAACGTTAAATCCTTGAAGAGCTTCCAATACATTGGTTTTTACATTTACAAAATGTTCAATACCAATTGCTTTCAAATCGTCGGTGCAAGTTGGAGCACCTGCCACAACAAATTCGGCTTTTCCTTTGGTCAATAAATATGCAGCCGGTGCCAATTCAACATATTCGTCATCACTGGAGCAAATCACAATAATGTCGGCAACAACCTCCAATGCAGCACTTACGCCTTCTTCAACAGTTGCAAAACCCAGGTTGTCAACAACTTCGTAGCCAGCACAAGCAAAGAAATTGCATGAAAACTGAGCACGTGCCAGACGCATAGCCAGATTTCCAATGGTCAACATAAAAGCTTTCGGACGTTTAGCTGCATTCTCGGTAGCAAAGCGCAAAGCTTCAAATTCGGCAGCACCACGCACAGGCAATAATTTTTCAGTTCCTGAATGTGAACAACCACAATCAACTTCACTCGAAACTTGTACTTTTTCAGCACCAATTTCGTTGAAATTTGGGAATTGATTGGTTCCCAACAGAATTTCGCGACGACTTGAAACTGCTTTCAAACGACCTGCAGCTGTAGTTTTGATGGCTTTCTGAACTGAACCGGAAGTAATAGCGGCATAGAAACCACCTTGTTCTTCAACTTCCAGAAACAATTTCCAGGCTTGAGTTGCTATTTCGTTGGTCAATGTTTCGATATAATAAGAACCTGCAGCCGGGTCTGAAACCTTATCGAAATGCGATTCTTCTTTTAATAATAATTGTTGATTGCGGGCGATACGTTCCGAAAATTCATCGGTAGGTTTGTAAACTGAATCGTAACCCAAAACAGTAAGTGAGTTAACACCACCCAAAGTTGCACTCATGGCTTCGGTTTGTGTACGAAGCATGTTTACATTGGCATCTAATATCGTTTTGTTGAAAGTACTTGTTTCGGCATGAACGCGCATTTTTGCAGCACATTTGCAAATTCCGTTTTCAGTATTTTTACAATTGTCTTTTTTACATACCGGTTGGTAAGCATCAACGACCATAGCCCACAACATACGGGCAGCACGAAATTTGGCAATTTCCATAAAATAATTACCACCAACACCATAATTGAATTTAATTTTTTTTGCTGCCAAAGAAGTGTCAACACCGGCTTCGACCAACATTGAAAGATATTCATTACCCCAGGCCAATGAATAACCCAATTCCTGTGCAATAAAAGCTCCCGCATTACTTAAAGTTGTAGCATTTACACCAATTACGCGGTAAAAAGGTAATCCAATTGCAGCTTCAACAGTGGCTTTTGCTTTTAAAACAATTTCTTCTTTAGTCAACTCTTTACCAACTTGCATCATTCGGTTCATTGGGTCAAAGTTGATAGAACCATGTAATTTGGTTACATCAGCATTTTGCGATTTGAAATAAGCGGTAAGAATTTTTGCCAATTCGGCTGCTGCACTGATACAAATTCCAAAGTTTAATTCACAGGATTCTGCTACTATGTTTTTGAGTAAAGTGGCAATGAAATCAACACTTAAATCGGATTTTTTCAATTTGAATCCAATTGAAGTTGCACCTTTACAAAGAATGTCCAATGCTTTTTCATTAGCTTCCTTTGCGTTTACCACTTCAATTTCCTGTCGCACCAACCATTCATTACCGGGTTTTGTACCACGAATGTATGGAAAAGCACCCGGTGCTGAATCTTTGGTTTTGAAATTTTCAATATCCTCTACACGATAAAAAGGTTTCACGTTGAAACTTTCGTTTGTTTTCCAAACGAGCTTTTTGTTAAAGTCAGCTCCTTTGAGATCAGCTGTTACTTTATCCATCCATTGCTGTGTGCTAACTGACGGAAATTCAGCCAATAAATTCAATTTTTTTTCTGCCATAATATATTTTAATTTTCGAAATTTCTAAGCGGGTACAAAATTACAATTTTCTGTTCATTATAAGGGATGATTTTGCAATTAATTTCATTTAAAATGCAGTTTATTCTTTCATTCTGAGGAATACATATAAATTTAAAAACAAGTTTTCAAATTTACTGTATTACTTCAAAAACCCTTGTTGTTTTAATACCTGTAAGAATTTTTCTGAAAAAAACTCATTGTTTTTACGTGGATATCTTATGTCGGTAAAAACCTGAGCAAGGGTGGTTTTATCATTTTCAGCAATAAAATCTTTGTAGAATTGACTGTTTTCTTTTTCGGCATAAAATTGGTCAATATCATTGGGAGTAAATTCATGATATGTTTCGCGATGAACAATTGCTTCGAGTGGTAACCGGTCGGTTTTTGGTGGAATTGTTTCGGGGTAACCCACTGTGATGGTGGTAATTGGAATCACTAATTTGGGTAAATTCAACGTTTTAATAATTTCGCCGGCATTGTAAGTAGTTGTTCCGAGGTAACAAATACCGAGTCCAACACTTTCGGCGGCAACACAAAAAGTTTGCGCTGCAATAATTGCATCCTGTGCAGTTGCCATAAATGATTGAAAATTATCGTAACCAGGTTCTGCCTGACGTTGTTCGCACCACAGCGTAAAGCGATTAAAATCAGCACAAAATGTCAAAACTACCGGCGCTTGCATAATCATTGGTTGATTAAAATGAGCCGGCGAAAGTTCCTGTTTGATAGCACTATCTGTTGTAACAATAATGCTATACGCTTGCATGTTTCCCGTATTTGAAGCACGACAAGTAGTTTCGAGCAACTGATTAAGTAACTCCGGATTAATAGTTTGGTCGGTATATTTGCGTACAGTTCTGTGTTGTTGAAGAAAATTGAGCATGGTTATTTTTAGTTGAAAGCCCCTAAATTCCCCAAAGGGGACTTTAAGACCAAGTTATTAATTAGAGTGTGTTTATAAAGTCCTATATTTTTTGCTCGATTTTATAAAA
>JACDZH010000143.1 GCA_013426815.1 Paludibacter sp. | reverse complement strand
ATAATACAGCTTTTTACAAAATGAAGGCTCGAAAACTGTCAAAGTCAGGAAAAAGTAGTTTGCCAAATTTATTTAATGAATTGAGAATTAAACATTTCTACAAAGATAAAGTTTAAAGCAATTAGTCAAAAATTTAAAGTCATCAAGCTTATTAAAATGATTACAAATCGATTATGCAAATTAGTAATTAAATATTTGCTTTATCAATCGTACTGTCAGCAATTAATTGAATGTCAGATGGATAGTAGAACTAATCGAAACTTAATTCTTTAATTATTATATTAACTTATAATAGTGGATGATATTTTAAAGTTGAGAGTTATTCAATTTTTCAATTTTTTCTTCATTACATTCTAATACAAATTTTCCATTTTCCTGATAACGCCATCCATTGTCACTATATTGGTAAATATTATTCACTAAATTATATTTTTCAATAATTATAGGTTTCTCTAATACACAAACACTATTATCTGGTAAATCATTTATTACTACAGCATTTGCACCAATTCTACAATTATTTCCAATTTTTACATTTCCAATAATTTTCGCACCAGCATCAATAAGACAATTATCTCCAATATTGGGAAAACCAATACCATTTGAATCAATTAACATATTTGATCCTATAGTTACTTGTTGAAAAATCGTACAATTTTTACCAATTTTACTTCCACCGCTGATAAAAATTCCAAACGTTCCATGTAAAAAATTTATTGGACCTTCAATCGTAATGTTAAAAGGTAGGTATGAATTTGTTTCTTGTTGAAATCCATTATTTAAAAATATAAAATTTTTTTAAGGTTTTAGATTTTGTACTATTATGTTTTTGTCGCAATGGATAATAACCACCTAGTCTATTTACAATTATTGAAAAAATCATACTTAATTATTTTAAGTAAATTGTTAAATGTTGATTCAAAATTAAACTTAATTATATTTCGAGTTCTGCCTTTCGAAAAAAGTAAAGTGATGATAATAAAATCACAATTCCACTAAGAATAGAAGCGTAAGCACAACCCATTAGTCCATAGAAATGAAGGGCTAATGAAAATATCACAATATTAAAAATCACTGAAATTGCGCTTGAATAAACAATAAAATGCATTTTGCCTAAACCGAAAATAGCTCCACTTTGGAGCTGTGTTAGTTGCCTTATACTCCATCCTAAAGCTAAAATCATAAAGTAAGGCATTGACTCATCATATTTACCCCCAAAAACCCAATGAACCAGAAATGGAACGAATAGACATACTGCCACTAAAGTGATTAATACAACCATATAAAGTATTTTATTATAACGTTTATAAACAACCATAAATTCAGCTTTTTGATGCGATAATGATGAAAAGTATGGAATAGCAATTTGTTGCACTGTGCTTGGAAATATACGCAATGCAACAATAAGCGTTAAAGCAAAACTGTAAAAACCAATTTGATGCATATCCAACACAAAAAAACCAAGTAATAAAATATCTATATATGCTGATATACTTGAAAGTAAATTTGCAAACATTGATGATTTTGCATAGTGCCAATGTATCGAAAATTGAGAAAAGTGCTTAATTGAAAAAGTTTTTTCAGAAAATACTGAACCAAATACTCTAATGCAAACAAATAACATAAGAATAAAACTAAGATTATAAGCCACATAATATCCCTTAATTCCGCCCCAATAAGTTAGAATTATAATCGCAATTATTGAGATGAGTTTATTAGAAATAGTTAAATTTGATAATAATTTGATTTTCATTGTTGCTTGAAAATAGGAGATGAAAACCATGAAAAGTGAATTACTAATTAATGGAAATAAACCCAGTGGTATTAGCCATTGAATTAGATTATCGGTAGAAAAGGCATGAAAAAAGTTCAATACCAGTAGGATAAAGTATAAACTAATTGTAGATAGAATAGTAAATAATAAAGCAGATCGAAACAAAGATGCTTGCTCAAGCGAGCTGCGATTTTCTGAACATAGTTTCAGTGTTGATGAATTAAAACCCATCCCTGCGACAACCGAAAATATTGATAAATAGGTTTGAATAATCTTGATACGTCCCATATCATCGGGTGCAAGTATAAAAGCTACAAATAGTTGTGATGCAAATGCAACTATTTGAATTAGAACGTTTGCCGACAATAGATGAAAGAATCCTTTCTGTTGGATATTTCGAAAAAACGATAATTTATTTTCGAGTTTTATTTTCATTCAAAAAGTAGTTTGTAGGCACTTAACAATGTCAACACTTGTGTTTTTTCAGTAATTTTCCCCGTTTTATACAATTCAATCACATCATCTCTAAGTTCTTTGTAATCAAATAGTAAATCAATATGATTGGTATAATAAAGGTCGAGTAAAGTTTTTACATCCTTGTTATTATCATACCATAATTGCTCAGGATTCATATTGTTTTTCCACATTGTATTTATTGGTAAACGCTTAATTATGGCTCTTTTATAACGATAATAGTTTCGCAGAAGAGTATTATTTGTGGGTTTTCCGCCAATGCTTTCCCATGTAAAGCTGGCAATTTCAGGATGCAAGGTTTTAATCCATTCTATATAGATATTCTCCTTATATTTGTATTTTCGGGGTATTGAATATGCATAAGATAAGAAGCTTGAGTTTAGAAATGGCGAAGAGGATTCACCAATTAAATCAAAATACTGAAAGCCTGAGTTAGCACCTAAAAATGCGCGATTATAAAACTTATACAATTCTTCGTTAGGATAGTTGGACATTGATTTTTTCAAAAAACTTTCAGCTCTATTCAATAAACTGATTGAATTTAAGCCATCGTAAATTTTAGGTTTGACTTCATCTACTTTTGAAACAAAACTACCCATCACGGCATCTCCAATCATTCCTGTATGTAGTATACCATTTTTGGTACAATTTAGTTGTTTTATGGCACTAAATGCATGGCTACATCCGGAATATAATATAAGTCCATCATTTACAGAAACCACTTCGTCAATTGCAGTCAAACTTTGTGCATTCAACTCTATTTGAATGATTTCCATTTGGTAGGCTTTGGCTATTTGCTTGGCAATTACTTCGTCAGCATATCCTTTTTCAGAAAAATTTAATAGAATTTGATCTTTGTATCCCATTTTGTAAGCAATGAGAGCTGTCATTCTGGAGTCTAATCCTCCACTTATAGTGGTCAAATGCCTATAGTTGTTTGCTTTATCAAATTCAAATTCAAGTCGAACAGCATCTTTGAACAAATCATCTAATTTATGAATAATCGTTTTTTTAGAATCATTGGTTTCTGAAATATTTTTCAGGTTAAAATAGGAATCTACTTGTAGAATTTCATTTCTTAAATTACAATATTCTCCCGCTCTAAGCTGTTTTACTTCATTTATCAACGTTAGGTTTTCGTGCATAAAACCACTTGTAAGCAAAAGATAGGCGGCTTCTTCGTTTAACGAAAATGAAATTTGTAAGGACTTTAAACATTCAGTAAGTGTTTTTAAATCGGAGGCAAATATAACATAATCAGAATTTTGAAAATAATATACTTTCTTCATTCCTGTTTTATTGTTGAATGCAGTCCAAGTGTTAGTTTTTTTGTCAAGAAAAATTCCAGCAAAATTTCCTTCAAATTGGTTGAAGAAAGTGTGTTTTTTATCCTTTTGATATTTGTGAATCAGGTTTTTGGCATCTTTTACGTTATTTTGTTTGCATAAATCATTTATATTAAAAATAATACCTTCAGTTATGCACAAAAAATCTTCCGTATCAATCCAAAGCTTCTCATTTTCAAATTTTTGAGAAGTGAATTGTTCTATATGGTAATTAGTTCCCTGACATTTGCGATGATTAAATGAACTTTGGAAATCAAAGGGCTGTTTCCAAAAAAATGGTACATTGGCTTGGTTGTTTTTTGTAGTAGATATTTTAATTATAAATCCATTCATAATAGCATTAAGTAAATGTTATTTTGTTCATAATCAGCGACAAAAATCAAATATCGGAATTCTGTATGTTCGTAATGAAAAAAATAAAATGTTATTTCTTTTAGGCTTCAAAAGTTCGATTTTCAATACTAATTCGAAATACTTTGTTAGGTGTTACAGGAGTCTCTTGTATAGCTGCTTGCAATTTCCTTTTGCTGTAAATAGCACAAATGGTATTTGAAACATGATACAAAAACTGATGAGCTTCAGTTGGAAGTCCATCCAAAATTGCAGCAATAACTGAATGTCGAGGTATTTCCGGATCAAAGCCGTAATCGTGCCAAACAATGATTGAATTTTCATCTCTTAGTAAATCATAGACCTTTGATGTGTCTGATTTTACACCTTGATATGAATGATCTCCATCAATAAAAATTAAGTCAAACTTTTGGTTGAGTGACGCAAAATCAAAATAGATCGAATTAGCATGAATACTTCTAATATTCGACTTATTATTAATTAAACAACCATGTAATTTAGCGTATTTTTCGGGTAATCCTATTGCAATAATATCTTCGGGCGATAAATTGATAGATGTACAATTTGCAGCAACATCTGCAACGTTCATGATACTCTCTCCACGCCAAGTTCCAATTTCTAAATACTCACAATTTGGAATTGATTTGGCAATTGATTTTAACAAAGCTAAATCTGTAACATACGATGAACCACTTAAAAAAGTATAATAATCTATTTGAGCTTTCCCATTAATAATAAATTGGTTAATGTCAGCTGTTTGAAATTGAACCTTTCCATACTTTTTTTGCAAATAGCCTTCATATTCTGTTTCGTCTTTTAATACAAGAAAAATTGATGACGGTTTTTTTATTATTTTAGTGAAAATGCGGTATATTGAATTAATTCGTTGGCGGTTATTCATGGTTTAGTATTTTTGAGTAAATGGTAAAAAGCTCGTTTCCAATATTTTTATAGCTGAATCTTGCTTCCGCATCTGCTTTGATTTTGTCGCTATTATATTCACTAAAATGGTCAAGTAAGTAATTCATTTTTTCTAATAAAGCAACTTCATCTCCTGCAACAATTAGAATGCCGTTTGTATTATTCACATGTTCAGAAATACCACCAACATTAGTACTCAATACTGGTTTGCCGCAAACAAAACTTTCCGAAATTACAACTGGAGAGTTTTCGTAATTCGAGAACATTACAAAAAAATCGCTATTTTGCATCCAATTCGCTACTTCGTATGGAGATTTTTCACCGATAAATTGTAAAATTCCAATTGGAAATCCCAATGTTTTTGAATAATCGGTAATCAATTCATAATCAAGTCCATTTCCGATGATTATTAATTCGAAATCTGTTCTTATTTTTGATAACTCATAAGTAGCACGCAACAAGCCGCTTATGTTTTTTTGTTCATCACTGAAGCAAGAAATATGAATAATTCGTTTTTTTTGACGAACTACTATTTTTGAGTTATTGAAGAAATTATCATCAACAACATTATTAACAACTTGATAGTTTGAGCTCAATAAATTTTGATCCAACATTGCTCTCATCAAATCTTTTGAAACAGGAAGAACTGCAGATGCATTTTTAACTACCAGTTGTGTAATAGTTCTACGAATTTTACCCTTATATTCTTTACGACTTGCTAAATAGCGAGTCCAATGCTCAGTAACTACATAAGGTATTCCTTTCCATAATTTTAAAGAATAAGCTACAAATGCAGTTCGGGTAAGTATATTGGCATGAACAATTTCGGGTTCAAAGCCATCATTTGTAATTCGTTTATATCCTTTCCAATACGCTCTGATATAATTAATTGTCTTGTTTACTTTGTAAAACAGATTATCTTTTTTACAAGGATAATAAACAATCACTTCCGATAATTTTGAATGTATTTTCTCTTCAATTTCAAAAGAATCAATATTTTCATCCGCATAAACAAATAGTGTTTTTACTTCGCAATACAAACTCACTGCTTCGGCATGTTTTTGAACAAACAAACCTGCCATAAGGTCGTAACGATGAGGATACCATTGGGATAAGAAAAGGACTTTCATTGATTTTTTTTAAGTTTACGTATCAAAAACTCAGGTCGGAATCGCTTTAATATATAATAGGGTTGGTTCTTTGCTCCAAAACCCCTATAAAATCTTGCAATACCTTCAATACGAGAGCCTTCAAAGTCAAAAATGATGTTATTTCCAGCTTCTTCGCGAATAAGATTATCTATCAAAAAAAACATGGCTGATGAAGTCTTACCCTGAATATTGGAAATGGGTAATAAGTAGGTGATTCTATTTTTTGAATGCATTAAACAAAGTCCGGCAATAATTTCATCTTCGGCTGAAAATACACCATAAAGAGACATTCCGTTTTCATTTATTCCCCTGTCAATGAGTTTTTCGACAATGGATTGTTCAGCCGATTTATAACTTTTTTCAACTGAATAATAAAATGATAAGAAATCATTTAATGATAATCCATTTTGAACTGTTAAGTTTAATTTAATTGCTTTATCAATATTCCTTTGTGTGTTTTTCGAATATCTAGAAGCAATTTGTTGATAAGATTCTTTAAGTTCTAAAATGTAATTAGTCGAAACAATCGCACTTGGATGAAAATTATACTCGTTTAAATTTAACTCGTAACTAGAAGTAGGAAGTTTCTTTATAAATTGTTTAATAATATCCTGTTTAATAACCTGTTTTGAAAATATACCTAATTGTTGTGTAAGTATTGGTTGTACTAAATAAGGTACACCGTACCTACGTTTTAATGGCAATGGCATGATATATTCGTAATCATTGTAAATCAAGGCTTCCCAATTTGGCGAAACAATGTCTAAATACCATGAATAGGCATAAGTCAATTGATTACTGGCTTGTGAGATGCATTTATCCCATCGGTCATAATCAATGTCTTTATGTTGTACGTGTTTTACCAGCATGGTACTTTTTAATCAAGAATCATCACAAAAGTAAGGAATTTTTACAACAAAACCTTAAGTTTTTGTTGTTAATTCTTCAAATATGAAAATCTGCGGTGTTGAATTATGTAAATTTACATAGAATCTGCAGAATGATTGTCAAACGAAAAATAGTTGTATATTTGCAATTTTACAATTACTCATAGCGAGTACGTCTTGCTTATGCGGTTAACTAACATGTAAAAAGGATAGTTGGAAGCTGATTTGATTTTTTAAGTTTTGCAACCACATTCACTTTCTCGTTCAAATAGAGCAAAATCTTCCGCAATCTTCTATTGCTGATATTTTGGGCTTTAAATACTTATTTTAACGGATATAAACTAATGATTCATGAAAGATATTTATAACGATAGTACATATTTAAGCAAAAATCCGACTTGGCATGAGGAAGATGCTCCTTTCAAAGCAAGTAAGATTATTAAACTATTGGATAGAAATTCTATTTCTTTTAAAACAGTATCTGAAATAGGATGCGGTAGTGGTGAAATTTTAATTCAACTTGAATCTCAATTACCTGATGTGACAAACTTTTATGGTTTTGACATTTCAAAAGATGCAATTAATATTGCAAAGAAAAAAGAAACTGAAAAAATAAAATTTGAGATAAAAGATATATCCGACATAAATGAAAATTGTTTTTATGACTTACAATTAGTGATTGATGTTATAGAGCATCTTGATAATTACTTTAATTTTTTGACAGGAATAGTTACTAAAAGTCAGTACACAATCTTTCATATTCCTCTTGATATGTCTGTTTGGTCACTTTTTAGAGAGAAAATGTTGATTGAATCTAAAGATAGGTTTGGACATATTCATAATTTTACGGAGGATTTCATTTCGAATATTATATCAGAATATGGATTTGAAATACTTGACAAAATTTATACTGAGCCGAAATTTGAAGTTACAACAAATAAACAAAAGATTATTAGTAGTATTCGTAGACTTGTTTTTAGAATTAATAAAAAATTTTGTACAAAAACTTTGGGTGGATACTCAATTCTACTATTGACAAAAAACAAATCAAGCGTTAGCCGTTATTGATAATACCCGGTTTTTAATTTTTAATTAAATTATTTTTGTATTCAATAAAAATACAGTAATTTTGAAGCTTCAAAAAAAAGTAAGATAATTTATGGCTAAAGAAATTGTAAATAATACTGGTGCAATGTATAATGCACTAACCAATGGTAGTAAGATTGTTGGAAAAATTTTCGCTGATAGTGATTTTAGAATCGATGGTGAAGTTGAAGGAACAATAACATGTAATGGAAAAGTTATTATTGGTCAGAAAGGTGTGTTAAAAGGTTCAATTTCATGTGTCAGTGCCGAAATTATTGGAACTGTCGAAGGTGACATTATTGTCTCAGAAACTTTATCTTTACGGGCCGCTGCCGTAATTATGGGTGAAGTAAAAACGAAAGTATTGATGGTAGAACCCAATGCAATTTTTAATGGTTCTTGCTCAATGCGCGATACATCAGCAGGATTTGCAGTTGAATAGATTAATTAGAGTGTGTTTTTTTAGTTACAAAAGTGTTTAAAAATTTGTGTATA